>NZ_RAWP01000071.1:0-53119 GCF_003668935.1 Corallococcus sp. AB032C
GTGGATAAGAGGCAGCGCGGGTGCTACAGGGGTGTTGTCCGGGGCGCTCTCGCTGTGGACGGCGCGGCGAAGGGCCTCCTCCAGGTCGCGGGCGGTGGGGCCCACGGTGGTGAGCATCTGGTTGGCGGCGCGGGCGTGGCGGTTCTCCGACTCCGCGGCGAGCTTGAGCTGGGCCAGGCCCTCGGACACGAGGCGGCGGGCGTCCTCCAGCTTCTGACGCGCCTGGTAGAAGGCCACGTCGGTGAGCATGGACTGGAGGCTGCGGCGCTGCTCCTCGGTGATGCCGGAGAGCTTCTCCGCGCGGCGCAGATAATAGAGGCCGCGCTCCACCTTGGCGGGCTCGCCGGACGCGATGCGCGGGCGGGCCAGGGTCTCCAGGAGGGGAAAGAGGGCGCGGTCCAGGTCGTCGCGGTCGGTGAACTTCTGCTGCGTCAGCAGGGTGACGTCCTGGCCCTCCAGGGGGAGGGGGGCGTAGGCGTCCGCGAGGCGCGGGTCCCCGGGGCGGTAGGCGGCGGCGCCGGTGGGCAGGGCGCGGCCCTTCATCACCACCAGCTCGCCGTTCTCCTGCAGGACGGTGAAGGTTCGGGCGTTGAGCTGGCCCAGGAGGAAGACGACGCCGCCACCCAGGCCCAGGATGACGAGGAAGACGACGAGCCGGGTAAAGGTGCGGCGGGCCCGGTAGCCGAATCCCTGCGGTGAATGGGTGGTCATGTCGCCTGCTCTCCGGTCGGACGGGCTTGGGCCCGTGAGGGTCGAAACCTGAAATTGGGTCTTCTGGGACTCCAACGCTACGATTACCGCCCTGTCGGGATCATCATTTGCAATCCACCTTTCGTCGCATGGGGCCCAGCGAGCTGCTGCCCCGCTACATCTTCGCGGAGAGCCTGTTCGCGCGCCGGCGCGTGCTCGAGGTCGACGCCGTGGCGTCCACGGGCGGCGAGAGCGCGCGCTTCCTGGTGGAGCGGGGCGCTCGCACCGTGGTGGCGTGCGACGCGGACGTGGCGGCCGTGGAGGCGGCGCAGAAGGCCCATGCGCACCCGCAGCTGCGCTTCCGCGCCAACGTCTATGACGACCTGGAGGCGGGAAGCTTCGACCTGGTGCTGGTGACGGACCTGGCGCCGTACGTGCGCGCGCCGGAGCTGTTGGCGGAGCTGGCGCGGCTGGTGGCCCGGCAGGGCTTCCTGGTGGGCGGCCTGCGCAACATCGCGGGGCTGGCGCTGCCCCAGTTGCTGGAGCCGGAAGAGACGGTGCCGCCCACGTACGGGCAGCTGCTGGACGCGCTGACGGCGCACTTCCCGCATGTGGAGGTGGCCACGCAGTCGCCGGTGCTGGGCTACCAGCTGGCGTTCGAGCGGGGCGAAGGGCTGCAGGTGGACGGCTCGCTCGTGCGGCACAGCGAGGCGGCGTACTTCGTGGTGATGGCGGGCCTGGAGCCGACGCGGGTGGTGGACCCCACGTGGGTGCAGCTGCCGCCGGAGCCGCTGGCCTTCACGCGCGGCAAGCTGGACGAGGTCGCGGCCCGGGCGAAGACGTGGGAGGAGCGGGCAGGGCGGCTGAAGGAAGCGGTGTCGAAGCTTCGCGCGGAGATTGGAGACCGCGAGGCGGAGGTCGTGTCGCTCAAGCCGGCGCTGGAGGGCGCCCGGCAGGACATGGCGCGGCTGACCGCGCAGCTGGAGCAGGCTCGGGGCACGGTGGAGTCCGCGCGCGAGCGGGACGACCTGAGCAGCCGGCTGCGGCGCCGGGAGCTGGAGTTGCAGGTCGCGACGGAGCGGATCGCCGATGCGGACCGGCGGCTGACGGCGCAGCGCCTGGAGGTGGAGACGGCGCAGCGTGCGCAGGCGGACGCGGGCGTGCAGGCGCTGGCCGCGCAGGAGACGCTGCGGCTGGAGCGGGCGCGGCGCGAGGAGACGGCGGCGACGCTGGATGAGTCTCGCGAGCGGCTGACGCAGGCGTACACGGAGCTGCGCGACCTGCAGGATGAGCTGGGCTCGCTGCGCATCGACCGGGAGCGGGACCGGCTGGCGGCGGAGCGCGCGCAGGACGGGGCGGAGGACAAGCGCCGTCAGGCGGAGGCGGCTCGCGAGCGGGAGCTGCGCATCGCGGAGCAGTATTCGACGGCGCTCGCGGCGGTGGAGCACCTGAAGGCGGAGCTGGCGCGAGCGCAGGAGTCGGCGCGGACGGCGGGCGACGCGGTTCCGGTGAAGGACGCGGAGCTGGCGCGAGCGCGCCGGGAGCTCGCCGAGGCCCAGCAGCGGATGCACTCCGCCGAAGGGGCGCGCAAGGACGCGGAGGCTCGGCTTTCCGAGCGCGAGGCGTTGCAGCGCGGTCTGGAGACGGAGCTCACCAGCGCGCGTGAGGCGGAAGGCCGGCTGCGGCAGGAGCTGGAGGGCCGCGCTCAGTCGGAGTCGGCGGCTCGGGCGCTGGCGGCGCGGTTGGAAGAGGAGCTTCACGCGGCCGGGCTGCGCCTGGAGTCGCTTGAGGCGGAGCAGAAGCGGGTCGAGTCCGCGCAGCACATGGCCGGGCAGCGGCTGGCGGCGGCGGAGACGGAGCGCGTCCGTGTGGAGGCCGCGCTCGTCCAGGCCATCGACGCGGAGCGGGGCCAGGCGCAGGCACGGCTGGAGGAGGCGCTGGCCCAGGCCCGCGCCGAGGCCGACGAGCGGGTGACGAACGCGCTGGCCGCCGCGCACTCCGACGCGGATTCGAGGCAGGAGCGCGCGCTGGCGGAGGCCCGCGAGCAGGAGGAGGCTCGGCTCGCGCAGGCGTTGGAGGAGGAACGGGCTTTCGCGGAGCTCGCGCTGGAGGAGGCCCGTGAGCAGGCGGAGGCCCGGCTCGCGCAGGCGTTGGCGGAGGCCCGGTCCGACGCGGAGGCTCGGCTCGCTCGGGAGTTGGCGGAGGCCCGGTCCGACGCGGAGGCTCGGCTCGCTCGGGAGTTGGAGGAGGCCCGGTCCGACGCGGATGCCCGTGTCGAGCGTGCGGCGGCGGATGCGCGCGAGGCGGCTCAGGCGCTGGAGGCGAACCGGTCTGACGCGGATACCCGTGTCGAGCGGGCGCTGGCGGATGCGCGCGAGGCGGCTCAGGCGCTGGAGGCGGCTCGGGCCGATGCGGAGGTCCGTGTCGAGCGGGCTCTGGCCGACGCGGCTCAGGCACTGGCTGCGGCTCGGGCGGATGCGGAGGCCCGTGTCGAGCGGGCTCTGGCCGACGCGGATGCTCGTGTGGCGAAGGCGCTCGTGGACGCCACTGCCGAACGGGCCGCGGCCCTGTCGGAGGCGGAGAGCCGCCGCGAGCAGGCGCTCACCGAGGTCCGTGCCACGGCCTCTGCTCAGCGGAGCCGGCAACTGGCGGATGGTGAGGCACGGACAGCGCAAGCCCTCGCGGAAGCGCGTGCCGACGCGGAAGCCGAACGGGCCCAGGTGCTGGCCGAAGCCCGCGCCGAGTCCGAGGCCGAACGGGTCCGGCAGTTGGAAGAAGCCGAAGTCCGCTCGGCGCGGATGCTCGCGGAGGTGCGTTCCGAAGCCGAGGCGCTCCTGGCCCGTCGGCTGGAAGAGGCCGAAGCCCGCTCGGCCACCGCGCTCACCGACTCCCGCGCCGAGTCGAGCGGCCAGACGGAGCAGGTGCTCGCCAACGTGCGCGCCGAGGCTGATGCCCGGCTCACGGCGGCGGAGGCGCGTGCCGCCGAGGCCCTTGATGCGGCGGTCGAACAGGCCCGTTCCGAAGCCCGGGACACCCTGGCCCGTGAGGTGTGGGAACACGGGGTCCGGCTCGCGGAGTCGAACCAGGCGCGCGAGACCGCCGAGGCGAAGAACACGGAGCTGGAGGCAACGCTCCGCTCGCTGCGGCAGGAGTTGACCGACTCGGAAGCCCTGGCCGCGCTCATCCAGGAGGACCTGGCGCGGGAGCAGAAGGCCCGGGCCTCGGTGCAGGCGGAGCTTGATGCTGCTCGCGAGTCCCTGACCCACGAGCAGGAGCGGGGGGCTCGCTGGGAGGCGTTGCTCGCCGATACCCAGGCGCAGCTGCTGTCGGAGCGCGAGCAGCAGGCCCGCGCGCAGGTGGCACTCGCGAACCTTCAGGAGTCGCTCGACGCGGAGCGCGCCCTTCGCGCTCGGCTGGAGGGTTCCGAGTCCTCGTGGAACGAGGCACAGAGCGCACTGGAATCGGACCGGCTGCGGCTGGATGCCGCGCTGGGCGTGGCGCGCACGGTATTGGAGGAGGAGCGCGCGCAGCGGGCCCGGTTGGAGGCGTCGTTCGCCCAGCTCCAGCAGAGCTCCGCTTCGGCGCTGGAAGAGGAGCGCGCCCGGGCTGAAGCCTCGCGGATTTCGGAACAGGAGGCTCGGAGCCAGCTCGAAACGGAGCTGTCGGCGGCGCGTGCCGCGCGGCTGTCCACCGAGGCTGCCTTCGAGCAGACGCGCCAGACCCTTTCGGAGGTCCAGTCCTCCTTCTCCGAAGCGCAGCGCACGAACGAAGAGCTGCGGCAGTCGCACGCGGCGTCGGCGGACGAGGCGCGTGGATACGCCCGGGAGCTGGAAGAGGCCCGTGCCGCGCTGACGGAGGCGAAGCAGTCGCAGGCGGCCCTGGATGCGACGGTGCGTGAGCTGCGCGCGGAGCTCACCGAGGCGCGGCGGTCCGAGGTGGATGCGCTGTCCTCGCTCGATGATGCGCGTACGCAGGAGGCTCGCGACCGCGAGTCGCGCGCGAATGATGAAGCCGCGCTGCGTTCGGAGCTGGAGACCCTTCGCGCGGAGTCCACGGCCCAGCGCGAGCGCCTGACCGATGCGGAGCAGGCGCGGGCCGCTGTCCAGACCCGGCTCGCGGAAGTCGAAGCCCGTGGCTCCGAACTGGAAGCGTCGCTGTCGGACACCGAGTCCCGCTTCGCCGAAGAGGCAGCCCGTCTCCCCGCGATGCAGCAGGCCCTCACGGAGGCCGAGGCTCGCCTCGCGACAGAGACCGCGCGTGGGGCCATGCTGGAGCAGTCCCTGGCGGACACGGAGGCCAGGCATGCCGCCGCGTCCTCTCAAAGGGCCGCGCTGGAGCAGTCGCTCGCGGAGGCAGCGGCTCGCCATGCCGCGGATGCCGCGCGTCTGACTTCGCTGGAGCAGGCGTTGTCGGAGGCGGAGTCCCGGCAGACCACGGATACCGAGCGCCATGCATCGTTGGCGCGGACGCTCGCGGAGGCCGAGGCCCGGCTTGCCACGGAGTCCACGCGGCGCTCCGAACTGGAAGCGGCGCTTTCGGAGGCGGAGTCCCGGCAGGCCGCTGAATCCACGCGGCGTGCCGAACTGGAAACGGCGCTCGCGGAGGCGGAGTCCCGGCAGGCCACGGAGTCCACGCGGCGTGCCGAGCTGGAAGCATCGCTCTCGGAGGTCGACGTCCGGCAGGCCGCGGAGTCCACCCGCCGTTCCGAACTGGAAGCGTCCATCGCCTCGGCGGAGTCCACGATTGCCGCCGAGTCCGCTCGCCGCTCCGTGCTGGAAGCTTCGTTGAAGGACGCGGAGTCCCGCCTCGCCACCTTGGAGCAGTCCCTGGCGGACGCGGAGAAGCGCGCCTCTTCCGAGACGTCGCGCCGTGTCGGACTGGAAGCCTCCCTGACGGAGGTGGAATTCCGGCTCGCCGCGGAGACCTCGAACCTCAGCGCGCTGGAGGATTCGCTCGCGCAGGCAGAGGCCCGGCTCGCGGAGGGCTCGCAGTCGCAGGACGCGGCACGCGAGGCCGAAGCCCGGGCCGCACGTCTCACGGAGTCCCTGACCGCGCGCGAACAGGAACTGCGCGAAGCCAGCGCCCTGCGGGTCTCCATGGAAGCGCAGCTGGAAGGCGCGCTCTCGCGGACCGAGCGGCAGCAGCAGGACCTGGACGAACTGCGCGAGCAGCTGGGGCTGAAGGAGCAGGAGCTGACAGCCGTGCGCGCCGAGACGGCCCGCTTGGGCGCCGCGCACCAGGAGTTGATGCGCCTGGGCTCCGAGCTGCAACGGGCGCACGCCGCGCTGCATGAGCGGAGCCAGCAGGTCGGCCGGCTGGAAGCGGAGTTGGTGGACGCCAGCGACCGGCTCGCCGCCACGCGCGAGCATGCGGAGGTGCTCGTGGTGCAGCTCGAAACCGCGCGCCGCTTCGCGGGCAAGGCCACGAACCTGGAGTCCTCGCTGGAAGGCCTGCGCGAGGAACTGGAAGCCGCTCGCGCGGACGCGGCCCGGCTCACGGAGACCGTCCAGACAGGGAACGAGCGCACCGCCACCCTGGAAGCTCAGCTCGCGGACCTCACCTCGCGCGCTGGGCAGGAGCGGACCGACCTGGAAGCCCGGCTCGCGGAAGCCACCGCCCTGGCCGGCACGGAGCAGGCCGACCTGGAGCTGCGCCTGACCGAGGCGCTCACCAGCGCCGGCACGGACAAGGCCACGCTGGAGCTGCGCCTCAACGAAGCGCTCGCGCGAGCCGGCCTGGAGAAGGCTGAACTGGAGACGCGCCTCAACGAACTCCTCGCGAACGCCGGGACGGAGAAGGCCGAACTCGAAACTCGTCTCGCCGAAACGCTCGCCCAGGCCGGCACGGAGAAAGCCGAACTGGAAGTGCGGCTCGCGGAAGCCACCGCCCAGGCCGGCACGGAGCGGTCGGACCTCGAAGTCCGGCTCGCCGAACTCACGGAGCAGGCCCGCGAAGAGAAGGCCTCCATCGAAGCCCAGCTCTCGGACGCCACCGCTCGCGCCGCCGCTGAGCGGGCCGAGCTCGAAGCGCGCATCGTGGACCTCACCGCTCAATCCGACTCCGCGAACGCCGAGCGCGACGCCCGTCTCTCGGAAGCCCAGACGCGCGCCTCGACGGAACAGGCCGAGCTCGAAGCCCGTCTCGCCCAGTCCGCCGAACAGACCCGCGAATCCCTCGCCGCCATGGAGGCCCAGCTCGCCACGGCGCTCGAGGACGCGCGGACCGAACACGCCGCGCTGGAGTCCCGCGTCGCCGCCCTGACCCAGGCCGCCGCCGACGCCGAGGCCCATGCCCGCCGCGCCGACACCGAGCGCACCGCCATGGCCTCCGAACGTGAGCGCCTCCAGTCGGACCTGACGGTCGCCCGCGCCGCCCGCGTCCGCCTGGAGGGCCGGACCAACTCCCTGGAGACCACCGCCGCGGATGCCGCGCGCCTCCTGGACACCGAGCGCGCTGAACGCGACCAGCTCTCCACCCGGATCCGCGAACAGCAGGCCCGGCTGGACGCGCTGGAGACCGAACGCCAGACCCTGCTCCAGGCCTTGGAGGAGTCGAAGTCCGCCGCCGCCCCGCCCCCGGAGGACGTGCTGGAGATGGCCGCGGAGATGGAGGTCCTCCAGGCCCACGTGGAGAAGATGCAGGACCAGCTCGCCGCCCGGGAGGCCGAACTGGCCGAGCTGCGCAGCACCAGTGCCTCCGCCGCTCCCGGAGCCTCGCGCCGGGCCATGCCCGCCCTGGACGTTCCGTCCTCGCCCAAGAAGGTCGGCGAGCGCGAATAGACGCGGGCGTCTACACTTCCCCCCGTGGACGCAAGCGAACGCATCTTCAAGTACCACGGCCTGGGCAACGACTTCGTCGTCCTGGACCGGCGCCGCACGGGCCTGGACATCGACGCGGAGCAGTCCCGCTGGCTGTGTGACCGGCGCCGGGGCATTGGCGCGGACGGGGTGCTCGCCATCCTCCCGTCGTCCCGCGGCCTTGCCCGCATGGTCGTCCACAACTCAGACGGCAGCATCGCGGAGATGTGCGGCAACGGCCTGCGCTGTGCGGTGAAGTATCTGGTGGACCACTCCGGCAAGCACCCCGCGCTCATCGACGTGGAGACCGGGGCCGGCGTGCTCACCTGCGAGCCAGGGTACGGTGATGGTGGCGTCGTCGGCGTGGACATCTCCATGGGCCCGGCCCGGCTGGTGGCCGCGAACCTGCCCTCCGGGACGACCGGCCAGCCCTTCGTGCGCGCCCCCGTGCCCGGCCATGAAGGCCTGCTCGGCACCGCGGTGAACATGGGCAACCCGCACCTGGTGCTCCTGGATCAGCCCCTGGAAGCCGCCGAGCGCCTGGGCCCCGGCCTGGAGCGGCACCCCGCCTTCCCGGACCGCACCAACGTGGAGTTCGTCCGCGTGGACGAGGACGGCCTCACCGTCGTCGTCTGGGAGCGCGGCTGCGGCCTCACCCAGGCCTGCGGCACGGGGGCGTGCGCGTCCGCCGTGGCGGCCGTGCTGGCGAAGCGCCTGCCCTCGAATGCCTGGCTGCGCGTCACCCTGCCGGGCGGAGACCTGAGAATCCGCGTTCCGGACGACCTGTCCGACATCCGGCTCCGAGGCCCCGTGTCCTTCGTCTTCGAAGGCGTTGTCGTGCTTCCAAGGGCCCGATAGCCTTCGGTTTTCCTCCCTTCGCCCCCCGAGCGCCGTGGCCGGTCCCATCCTCGTCGTCGACGACGACCTGTTCTTCCGACAACTCGCCACGGACCTGCTGTCGCTCCGGGGGCACCGCGTGGTGGCGGTGGAGAACGCTACCCTCGCCCTGGAAGAGGTGTCCCGGGCGACGTTCGACCTGGTGCTCACCGACGTGGTGATGCCCGGCGTGGATGGCTTCTCGCTCACCGCGCGCCTGCGCGAACGCGACCCCGAACAGGAGGTCATCCTCGTCAGCACCCGCGACGACGTGCAGGGCTCGGAGGTCGCGCTGCGCCTGGGCGTGGCGGACTGCCTCGTCAAGCCCGTGGAAGCGTCGGACCTGCTGCTCGCGGTGGACCGCGCCATGGAGCGCGCCCAGCTGCGCCACGAGCGCGCCCGGCTCCAGGACGAGAACCTGGAGTTCGCCCGCTTCCACAACCTCCAGCAGCGCTGCCTGGAGCTGCTCTCCCATCCGGACCTGGAATGGCTTCAGGAGCGCGTCATCGCGGACCTGGGCGCGGTGTGCGACGCGCAGAGCGCCGCGCTGTGGGTGGTGGACGACCGGGGAGACCTGGCGCTGCGCTCCTACCGGGGCCTGCTCGACAAGCAGTTCCTGCCGGAGAAGATGAGCCCGGAGGGGCCGCTGTCCCTTCGCTTGCGCGAAGCCGCCCCGTGGCTGGCGCGCGATGAGCGCTCCCCGGTGCTGTACGTGCCGCTGGTGGCCGCCGGGGAGGTGATGGGCCTGGCGCAGCTGTCCGACCCGCTCACCGGTGACTTCCGCGTGGAGCACACGCGCGACGCGAAGGTGCTGGCGGACTTCGCCGCGGTGGGCGTGAAGAACGGCCGCAAGCTGATGGCGCTCCAGCGCCTGGGCCTGCGCGACCGCGACACCGCCGCGTACAACCTCAGCTACTTCACCGACTACGCGTCCAAGGAGATCTACAAGGCGCGCAGGTACGGGCGCACGTTCTCGCTGCTGACCTTCAGCATCGACAACCTGCCGCTGGTGCGCGTGCGGCTGGGCGCGCAGGACGCGAAGAAGGCCGTGCGCGGCATCATCAAGGCGCTCAGCAAGATCATCCGCGACTCGGACGTCATCGCGAAGGCGAGCGACCAGGAGTTCTACCTCCTCCTGCCGGAGACGGACTTCTTCGGCGCGATGATGTTCGTGCGCCGCGCCGTCGCCGCCGTGCGCGACGAGCCGGACGTGCAGGATGTGGAGCAGCGCCTGCCGCTGGCGCTCGTCGGTGGCGCCAGCACCTTCCCCAAGGACGGCGAGGACTTCGACGAGCTGGTGCACCGCTGCCGCCGCCGCATGGACGAGCGCCGAGCGTCGCTCCAGCGCCGGCTGATGCTGGACGGGCTGCCGTTCTGGGACGAGGTGGACCTGCTGCTGGGCACGCCCAACAGCCCGCGCCTGCCCACGGATGACCGAGCGGAGCCCAGCCGCCGGGGCAAGGTGGCGGACGTGCTCTTCGACGAGCTCCAGGTGGAGATCGCCCGGGAGCTGGTGCGCGACCCGGGCTCACGCGGGCTGCTCTACGTGGGCGGTCCGGAGATCCGCGCGGACCTGCCGCTGGCGGTGGGCCTGGAGCAGGCGCCGCCGGACCTGTCGTCTCGCATCTACCTGTTGGGCCGCCGCGTGGACCTGGAGTCGCATGCCGCGCTCACGCCGGTGTTCCTGGAAGGGGATGAACGGGTGGCGCGCCACGAGTTCATCCTCTGGCTGTCGGAGAGTGCGTCGTACGCGCTCATCCAGCGGCGGGGGCGGGGCGCGACGTGGGGGTTCCACACCTCGGACACCGCGGTGGTGGACGGGCTCATCTCCAAGCTGCAGGCCGAATACGACCTGCAGCCCTACTGACGTCACGAAGCGGAGCAAGCGACCTTGGCCCAGGTGCGGAAGATCCTCATCGCCGACCCCGACCTCGACTCGGTGCGCGCCCTGTCGCGGGCGCTGCGCACGAAGGGCTATCAGGTGCACTACGCGCCGGATGGCTCGCGGGCGCTGGAGGTCGCGGTGCTCCGGCACCCGGACCTGACGCTCTTCGACGAGGCGTGCCGGCTTTTGGACGCGCGCACGTTCGTCCAAATCCTGCGCACCAACCCGCGCACGGAAGACATCCCGGTGGTGCTCACCACGTCCAGCCTGGACTCGGACCGGGCGCGGGGCATGCGGGACGGCACGCTGCGCAAGCCCTTCAACCTGGATGAAGTGCTCAGCCGCATCGAGCACATCTTCCGGCGCAACGAAGCGGCCAAGGACCTCAAGAGCGAGCAGCAGGAAATCGAAGGGTCGCTCAGCCAGCTCAGCATCCCGGACCTCATGCAGATTCTCGGCATGAACAAGCGCAACGGGAAGCTGTCGCTGGAGCGCGGCGCGGAGCGCGGGGAGATCACCGTCTCCGACGGACGCACGGTGAACGCGCGGCTCGGGAGGGTGGAAGGGGAGAAGGCGCTGTTCCGGCTCCTGTCGTGGACGGAGGGCAACTTCACCTTCACGCCCGGCACCAGCGCCGCGCGCCCGCGCATCAACCGCGCGATGGACGACGCGCTGCTGGAGGGCATGCGCCAGTCGGACGAGGTGAACCGCCTGTTGCCGGGCCTGCCGCCGCGCCACACGCGGCTGATGCTGGCGCCGGAGGTGGACCTGTCCGAGGAGCAGCACCCGGTGACGGCGCAGGTGATGGAGTTGCTCCGCCAGCCGCGAGCGCTGGGCGAGGTGCTGGACCTGGCGCCCGCCACGGACATGGAGGTCCTGGGAGTGCTGTCCACGCTGCTCCAGAAGGGCGTGGCGCGGCCCACGGAGAGCGAAGGCCAGAACCTGGGCGCGAGCGACCTCATCGGCGCGGCGGAGGTGCACGCGCTGCGCGGGCGCCTGTTGCGCACGCGGACGCTGGCGAAGGTGGCGACGGCGAAGGTCTTCGTCTGCGGCAGCGGTTCGTCCGCGGCGCGGCGCATCCTGGCGCGGGTGCCGGGGCTGGAGGCGATGTCGGCGGACCCCACCGCGGTGAAGAGCGGCTTCGGGACGCTGGGGCGCCTGGAGCTGAGCGACGTGCTGAACGTGGACTTCTGCGTGCTGCCGCCCGCGGAGGCCGCGCGCCCGCTGTGGCGTCCGTTCAGCGCGGGATCCATTGGCGCGCTGTTGATGGACAACTCGGAGCCGGCGGTGCGGCTGGCGCACTACCTTGCCTGGGAGGTCCGCATCCCCATCGTGGTGGTGGGCACGGAGGTGCCGGCGCCGTTGCAGGGCGCTCCGGCCGGAGTGATTGCTCCCGGTGAAGACCTCACGGAGGCCCTGCGCGCCATGCTGGTCCAGGCGCTCAACCCCGCGCCCACGCTGCCCGGTGTCACGCAGGTGCAGCGCGCTTCCGTGACGCCTCAGTGAGCGCTCAGGTCCGGCGCTCCAGATACATGGGGAGCGTGCCCTTGGGCCGCAGCGTCAGGTGTGAATCTGGCTGCATCGTGAAGCCGGGCGCTTCGCGCAGGCGGTAGCGCCGGGCCACGGTGGCCAGCACGAGCTGTGCCTCCATCAACGCGAAGCTGTTGCCGATGCACTGCCGTGGCCCTCCGCTGAAGGGGAAGTACGCGAACCGGTGCCGCTTCGCGACGGCCTCGGGGGCGAAGCGCTCCGGGCGGAACGCATCCGGCTCCTCCCAGAAGTCCGGGTGGTGCTGCGTGACGTAGGGGCTCACGTCCACCCAGGTGCCCTTCGGAATGTGGAAGCCTCCGATGACGTCGTCCTCCTTCACGCTCCGGCTGAGGACGATGACCGCGGGGTACAGCCGCATCGCCTCCTCCACGACCTGCCGCGTGTACGGGAGCCCCGGCACGTCCTCCACCGTGGGCGAGCGTCCTTCCAGCACCGAGTCCAACTCCGCGTGCAGCCGGGCCTCGGCCTCCGGGTGCTGCGACAGCAGGCCCCACGTCCAGCTCAGCGCCGTGGCGGTCGTCTCATGGCCGGCGAGGAGCATCGTCATCACCTCTGCCCCCAGTTGTTCGTCCGTCATGCCCTCGCCCGTGTCTTCGTCGCGCGCGAGCATCAACATGGAGAGCAGGTCTCCGGTGTCATCGCCGCGCTGGCGCCGCGTGGCGATGATGCCCCTCACGGTTTCCCGCAGCATGCCGCGCGCCTCTCGGAAGGCCCGGTCGTAGCGCGTGGGCAGTATGGGCGGCAGCATCCGGAAGGTGCGGAACCGCTCCGCGAACTGCTGGCTCAGTTCGGTGAAGGCCGTGCCGACCCGTTCCGTCTGGTCCTCCACGGATGTGCCGAAGAGGGCCTCACCGACGATGGCCAGCGTCAGCCGCATCATCTCGTCGTTGATGGCCAGGGGCGTCCCGCTCGCTGCTGCCGGTTCCCAGCGCTGGAGCATCGCCTCCGCGTGACGGACCATGCCCGCGGCCATGCCCGCGATGCGCTGCCGGTGGAAGGCGGGTTGGGCCAGCCGCCGCTGCCGGAGCCAGAAGTCGCCCGTGCTCGTGAGCAGTCCGTCGCCGGTGAGCCACCGGCCCATGCGGTACGCGAAGTGGTCCTTCGTGTAGTTCTTCACGTGGTCCTGCAACACGTGCTTCGCGCCATCTGGATGCGCGATGAGGTGCGAGCGCAGCGGGCCCAGCCGGTAGCGCACCACGTCCCCGTACTGGCGATGGATGCTTCCCAGACAGCCCAGGGCGTCGCGGCGCACTTCGGGCAAGAGACCCATGAGCAGGTGGCCCCGGGGACCGGGTGCCTCTCGGGTGGCGGTGGTCATCGGGCACAACCTCCTGGCTCCGAGTATCGCTCTTCGGCGAGGTCGGCGTGGAGGCGGGCGCCGGAATCCGCCCCTCGCGCGGAATGTTTTCCACATGGGCGCGGCACACGGCCGCACCGGAGAGGGGAACACGGATGATCAAGACGCTGAGGGACGCGGAAGAGCTGGTGCGCACGCGCCACGTCATCACCGAGGTGCCCACCCACGGGCCCACGTCCCTCGTCGAACAGGTCATGGGCGGCAGGCCCACCGGCAGCTGGCGCGACCACGCGAAGGGGCGCCTCGCGTACCGGCTGGGGCGCATGCTGCGCGCGTCGAAGGACGTGCTCGCGGTGCGGCTGGTGGAGGGCAAGGTCGCCTTCGTGGACCCCACGCTCTGGCCCGCCGTCTACCGCGTCGCCATGGAGCCCGCGCGCCGCCGCCCGTCACTCCAGGGCCTGTCCCCGGACGCCCGCGCGCTGCTCTCCACCGTGGAGCGGGACAAGCGCGTCCCGTTGGACAAGGAAGGCCCGTGGACCAAGGCGCGCGAGGCGCTGGAGGAACGGCTGCTGGTCCACTTCTCCGAAGCGCAGGATGACGACGGCCGCCATGTCGCGGTGCTGCGCTCGTGGCGGGACTGGGCTTCTCCCAACCTCAAGGCGGACGCGGCCCGGCTCTCCTACGAGGACGCCCAGGCGCGGCTGCGGGCGGCGTGCGACGGGGCGCCCACGGGACTGGGGCCCTGGGTGTTCTGAAGGCGCTGAAGCTTCAGGCCGCTTCGTCCAGGACTTCCAGCGCGTCCCGGACACCTGGCAGCCGGGCGAGCAGCTCGTACTCCGCGGGCTGGAGCATGGACACGCGGCGGCCCGCGACGCGCTCCATCCACAGCTCGATGCGATGGTCTCCGTCTGGGTTGACCCGGCGGGAGATGCGGGCGCGGCGGCCCTCCTTGTGACAGGCCAGGATGTCCTGCTGGAGGCTGCGGAGACGGCGGAACACCTTCAGCGCCATTCGACCCTCGGGGGTGTCGAACGTGTGGAAATGCCGGTTCCGCGACAGCGGCCGGCTGGGATCATGAAGCCTCTCCACGAGGCGGCGCACGAAAGGGTCCATCGACGGGGAAGGATAACATCCGCTACCCTGTCCCTCAGCGATGCCCCATCGATTTTTGCCCCGTCCCTGGACGCTCGTCCTGCTCCTGCCGCTTGCTTGCAAGGACCCAGAGACAGCGGCCGCGCAGAAACAGGCCGTACAGGTCCAGAACTCCCTGTCCCAGGGCCGTGAAGCGCTCGCGAAGGGCCAGTACGCCCGCGCCATCTCCGAGCTGCAGAAGGCCGCCAACGCCGCGCCAGAGAGCGTGGAGCCGCTCCTCCTCCTGGCCAAGGCCCACCAGGGCGCAGGCAACCCGGGCGCGGCCATCCTCACGCTCAAGCAGGCGGAGGGCCTCATCCCGGGCACCGACCCCGTCATCCAGAAGCAGCTCTCCGACCTGTACATGGGGGAGGGGCAGATTCCCCAGGCCATCTCCACGCTCGTGTCGCTGAGGGAGGAGGGCAAGCTGTCCAACGAGGACATCCTGTCGCTGGCCCGCCTCCAGGCGCGGCAGGGGAACCCGGACGCGGCCTTCACCACGCTGGAGCGCATCCTCCGGGAGAACCCGGACGACGCCCCGACGAAGACGATGGAGGCCGAAATCCTGCTCATGAAGGGCGAGGAGCTGCTCGCGGCCAACCTGATGGACCGCGTGCTCCAGGGCTCGCCCAGCTTCACGCCCGCGCGGCTGTTGCGCGCGCGCTTCTTCCTGATGAGCGGCGTCAACGACATGGCGGAGGCGGACCTCCAGTCCGTGCCGCCCGAGGACGCGGACTCCACGGACGTGGTGGCGATGAAGGCCCGCGTGCTCATGGCGCTCGGGCGCCCGGCCGAGGCGGAAGGCGCGCTGCGCAAGCTGCTGGAGGACGACGCGGACAACGCGGAGGCCACCGCGTGGCTGGCGGAGATTGTCTGCGCCCAGGGCCGCGCGTCGGAGGCCCAGCAGCTGGTGGACCGTGCGCTGCACCTGCGCCCGCGCTTCGCCCGCGCGCTGTACGTGCGCGGCCGCGTGCTGGAGGAGCAGAGCGACGCGCGTGGGGCGGAGGACAGCTACCGCTTCGCCCTCAAGGCGGAGCCCGCGTTCCCGCCCGCGCTGTCGCGCATGTGGCGGCTGCACCTGAAGGCCGGCCGCAAGCCGGAGGCGCAGGAGGTCCTGGAGCGGCTGACGAGCTTGAACGAAGCGACCGTGGAGGAGAAGGCCGCGCTCGCGAACCTCTACGCCCAGTTCGAGACGCAGCTGCCGCGCGGCAAGAAGCTCATCGACGAGGCCCTGAAGCGCGAGCCGCACAACCCCGACTACCTGCGCATCCAGAAGGCCATCGACAAGGCGACGCCCAAGAAGAAGAAGGCGGGCCCGACGGGGCCCGTCATCATCCGCGGGCGGCGCTGACGTCGGGCGCGGAGGAGGGCAGCCCCTCCGCGTCCATGACGACCTTCTCCAGCGCCTTGAGCCCCTTGCGCTGGCCCACCGCCACCACGAGCAGGTTCTCGCGGGTGAAGTAGCGCCGGGCCACCTCCCGCACCCGCGCGGCCGTCTGGCGGTCCACTTGATCCGCGCGGTGGCCGAACGTCTCCGGCCGGCGGAACAGCTCCACTCCGCCGAACCACCCGGCCAGCTCCCCCGGCGAGTCCTGGGAGAACTCCAGCAGCATCCGGTGGCGGCGCTTGGCGCGGTTCAGCTCCTCCTCGCCCGCATCCTTCTCGCAGAGCTCCGAGAGGACACGCAGCGACTCCGCCACCACGAGCGACGCCTTCTCCGGAGCGCTGGCCGCTTCAATCTCGAAGAGGCTGAGGTCGTGGTACGTGTCCAGCCCCGCCTGCACCGAGTACGCAAGGCCGCGCTTCTCCACGATTTCGAACGGCAGCCGCGACGACAGCCCGTCGTCCAGCAGGCGCCGCAGAATCTGGAGCGCGGGGAAGTCCTCGTGCTGCTCCGGCACGGCGCGGAAGGTGAGCTTGAACTCCGTCTGCGACTCGTCGTGGGAGACGAAGTGGAAGTGCGGCCCGGGGCCCAGCGGCGGCGGCGCGCTCTCCGTGGTGGCGCTGCCCTTGGGCAGGTGGGCGAAGGCGCGCTCGGCCAGGGCCAGCACCTCCGAGTGCTTCACGCTGCCCGCGGCGGACACCACCAGGTTGCCGGCCACGTAGTGCCGGGCGAAGTGCTCCAGCACCTGGGCGTGGGTGAGGGCCTTCACGGACTCGGGGGTTCCGGCGATTTTCAGGGACAGCGGGTGGCCGGGGAAGAGCAGGCGCTTGGACAGGTTGTCCAGGTCGATGTCGCGCCCCTTGTCGTCCACCTCGTCGAGCATCTCCTCCAGGATGATCTGCCGCTCCACCTCCATGTCGGTGAGGCGGGGGCGGGTGAGCATGTCGCCGATGACGTCCAGGCCCACGCTCAGGTGCGACGGGTGCAGCGGGGTGTAGTAGTAGCCGTGGTCGCGGGTGGTGGCGCCGTTGAGGTTGCCGCCCACCTCCTCCACGGCCGCGTTCATCTTCACCGTGTCTGGCCAGGCCTCGCTTCCCCGGAAGAAGAGGTGCTCCAGGAAGTGGCTGACGCCGTTGTTCTCCACCGACTCATGCCGGCTGCCGGTCCTCACGTAGACGGCCAGCAGGGCGGTGTGCAGGTGGGGCGTCTCGACGGTGACGACGCGCAGCCCCGAGGGCAGCACGTCCCGGTACGGTGTAAAGCTCATGCGCGAGGAAGCCTTAACACGAAGGTCGTCCCCTGGCCGGGAATACTCTGGCAGGAGAGCGAGCCCCCGTGGGCCTGGAGGATCTGTTGGCTCACCGCGAGCCCCAGGCCCGTGCCGCCCTCCTTGGTGGTGAAGAAGGGCTCGAAGAGGTGGCGGCGGACCTCCTCGGTCATGCCGTTGCCGGTGTCTCGCACGGTGACCTCCACGTCGCCCTCCTTCGGGGTGGTGGCCACGGTGAGCCGTCCCCCGGAGGGCATGGCCTCGCGGCTGTTGCGAAGCAGGTTGAGGAACACCTGCCGCAGCTGGCCCTGGTCCGCGAGCACGCGGGGGGTGCCGGGCGCGAAGTCCCGCACCACCTCCACGCCCGCGCGCACCAGCTCCTCGCGGGTGAAGTCGAGCACGCCATCCAGCACCGCGATGATGTCCTCCGGCTCCAGGTCCGGCCGGGCGGGGCGGGCCATGCGCAGGTACTGCTCGGTGACGTCGGTGAGGCGGTCCACCTCATGGGTGACGGCGGAGAGCAACTCGCGCGCCTCCGTGGCGGTGTCCTGCGAGTCGAACTGCGCGCTGTCCACCGCGTCCTGGAGCAGCTCCACGTTGAGGCCAATGGAGGACAGCGGGTTGCGCACCTCGTGCACGATTTGAGCGGAGATGCGGCCGACCGCGGCCAGCTGCTCCGCGCGCATCAGCGCCTCCGCCTGCGATTTGAGCTGCGCCTCGCGGGCCTGGAGCGAGCGGGCCATCTGGTCGAACTCGCGTGCGAGCAGGGCGACCTCGTCCGCGCCGCGCACACCCAGCTGGGCGGAGTAGTCGCCCCGGCCGATGCGGGACACGCCTTCGATGAGCGTGCGCACCGGGCGCAGCGTGCGGGCGGACCAGGCGGTGACGCCCACGCCCACGCCAATGGCCATGATGGACAGCGCGATGATGGTGAGGCCCGTCCTGCGCTCGCGCTCCTCCGCGCCGTCCACGCGCTCGCGGATGCGGTTGGTCAGCGTCGCGCGCAGCACGCGCAGCTCACGGCCGATGGCGCTCTCCAGTTGGCGCAGCTCGGCGGTGGCGCGTGCCACCTCCTGGCTTTCGGGGGACTCGGACGCGAGCGAGGTGAACACGGCCTCCACCGCGTGCCCGTAGGCCTTGGAGTTGCGTGACAGCTCCGCGAAGCGCGAGTCCAGCTCCATCACGAAGGGCACTTCACCTTCCGGGGCGAAGGTGAGCACCTCGCGGGCCTTGGCGCGGGCGGCCTCCAGGCGCTGGGCCATCTGGGGCGCGTAGTACAGGCTCGCCAGCCGGATGAGCGCGCGGCGCGTCTCCACGCTGTTCTGCTCCAGCACCCGCTCGGTGTCCTTCTCCTGGCTGGTCTGGAAGGTCTCCAGCGCGGCGGCGTCCTGGGACAGCTGGAGGTAGCCCTGGCTGACGAGCCGGATCTCCAACCGGTTGCGGTGCAGCTCCGCCACGCTGAACAGGGACACCGCCCCGAACGTCAGCAGCACCAGCGCGTAGCCCAGGAAGATGCGGGTGGCGAGCGAGAGCTTCATGGAGGAGGGGACAGGACATACGTCCTGGAGCGGTCGCATTACAGCGCAATCCCCACCGCGCCGCCTGCTTCCGGGCTCTTGGTCGTCCGGCTTCTAGCTCCCTAAAGAAGGAAACATACAGGAATGATAACGTACCGTTCCAGTCAGTACACGCCTTACGCGTGCTGAAATGCGGGTCCGGCTAAATTAACTATTGAGTTGTTCTTCAATAAACCTATCGAAGCTATTGGAACGGCCCCAAGACTTCATTGCCTCGATTACATCCTCAGTAGTTCGGACCATGAGCAGGGCACGCAGCGAGTCTCGGTGATTCCGTGGCAAGTATCCACTCCCAGAGTTCATGTTTCGCCAGAACTTGACCGCCGTATTGATCCCTCGCTCCAATTCAGCAGCCTCAGGGTTCTCTATTGCTCTCTTCTTGTTACGCAGAATTCCAATCGTATATCGGAAGTGGGCGGTTGGATCCGACTGGTAGGTTGCGGCAGTGTCCATTGCATCGGCAATTTCATTCGCGGGAAATATTTTCAGCCAGTTCTGAATTTTCAGCCTAGCTTCTTTGTTGAGCGGACCGGCTTTGTTGAAAAGTGAAGCCCAATGGCTTGATAGGAAGTCCACATCTGCTGAGGTAGATGTGGTTCGTGTTTGGTCTTCTGTTGTTGTGAGTGGTTTTGTTGTCGAGTCATGGAGTTGACTCTGCCTCGGACCAAATCGCAGGGCCTCGCTCGCCGTTGGCGAGGCTTCTTGGAATGCGCGACTCATCGGATCATATGAACGCCGGAATCGGCGGCCGCCGGTATGGCTATCAATCTGAATGACTTGATAGCCGACTCGAAGGTCCCATGCCTCGCGACCATAACGTCCTACTCCAGCACTTGCTCCGGCAAGAACTGCAAGAGTCCAATTCCCTGCCGAGTCCTCCTCGGCCCAATCGACGTGCTGGTGCCCATGTATTGCTAGCTGGAAGGAATTGTTTTTCAGCCAAGAGCGAATTTCAGGTGCACCCTCCATGACTGCCATGTCTCCTCTGGTTCCAGTTGGATTGTAGAGGTGGTGGTGCATTACGGCGATGCGGATTTCTGAGTCCCCATTTTGACTAAGGAGACTTTCTGCCAAGTCGCGTTGGTTCGTCCCCACAGCTCCTCCGCTAGTCAATCCGCGGTCATGTCCTTCGCATGAGTTGAAGCCAATGACTTGAAGTCCTAGTTCTTTTTTTAGATCGAATATGTGTACTTGCTCGTGTGCGGGTCTCCCGTGAGGCCACGGCCTCATGTCCGAATAAAAACCAGTCCAGATTTTGGCGAACAGGGAATAGCGCTCTTCTGGCGTTGTGGCATCTCGGATCTCGTCATGATTCCCTGGTACGAGAATGAAACGACTTCGTTCTAGAGACAGGAACTCTGATAGGTTGGTCAGGAATTCGATAGCCAGTTGAACTCCACTGGACTGCCCTCGGTCCAGGAGATCGCCTGAAACAATGACGAGGTCCGGACTCCAGTGATTCTTCCTGATGTCCTTGATTATGGACTTCAGCAGTCCTCGTTGATTGTAAGAGGGCTCATTAAATGCCGGCCACTCTGGTGAATTCCAGTAATGGGCGCTGGGGAAGCGCTTCGACTGAGCGGCAAAGTGTAGATCCGTTAAATGAAGAATTGTTAGCGGGAGACGTGAGGTAAGAGAGTCGTCTTTTGTGGATTGGTCGGTTGGTGCTTTGTTCGATGTTATTGCAGTAGATGGGTTTTTAGAATTGTTATTGTTTATGGTTCTGCTTGGAGGGTGTTTGGTTTTTCTGTGGGGTTGGCGAAGTTTACGCAGTTGTGTCAGCGCAGCCTCGTTGGTTGGATCCGACGCCAAGATCCGTTCGTATAGAGATATGGTTTCGGCGGTATTGCCGGCCTGCTCGGTGATGATGGCTAAATTGCGTATTGCGGCTATTTCGGAGGGCTTGCTCTTGAGATAGGTCCTGTAGGCCCACTCGGCCTCAGGGTACTTGTTCAAACGTTGAGCTGCATATCCGTAATCAAATAGCGTGGAGATATCGGAAGGGGTGATGCCGATAAGGCGCGATGTTGTGTCGAATAGCTGTTGGATGGCGGTGTTGTGAAGTAGCAGCGCGCGCCAGAGTGATAGGTAGAACGCGGAGAATACTTTCGCCGTGCTGGGAGTTTCGCTGCTTAGTTCAAGGTGGGCAAATGCAATTTGATGTATTTTGGTGAACTGACTGGAAGAGATTTTGTCAATGTCGTCTTCTGGGGCGTACCATTCGCCACAGGAATGGCATTTACGTCCTGTTGATGCGTGCCAGAGGTGGACTCGAAGGTGGTGATTAACAGCTTTGATGAAATTCTTGGTCTCAAGATATGCGTATGTCAGATCCTCGCTTAGGGCGGGATGGTTGCAAGTGACGCTTGCTTCAATGAGTTTCGAGTAGTCTGTGGTGCCTGTTTCTGAGTTTAATTTGTACGATATGTATAGTGCCTTGCCGCTGGTTTCGCTTGAAGGGAACTGGCTTTTGAGGTGGGTGATGACTGGGTGAATTCGTGTGTCGAAGCTGTAGCCCTGTAGGCCGTCTTGGAGTCTCACCGGCGAGTAGGCTAACGAAGGGGATGACTCCATGTAGTCATCAACTGCCGCAAGGGCGAATGCATTGGCTTCGGCATGCTTGGCTTCTTTGAGTAGTAGTGCTGCGATGCTGAATCGCCCGATTATTTGTGCGGATTTGTCTGGCTTCGAGAGTTCGTGACGATAGTGCTCCATGGCCTCAACGTGGTTTCCGAGTGCCATGTGAATGTCGCCAAGGATTGTCCTTAGTCCGGCTCCGTCTTGTTCCGGTTGAGGTGGGAGTCTTTGTAGTAGTGTTAGTGCCTCTGAGTAGTTTTCTTGCTCCTTCTGGGTCATTGCGGCGAGCCAGAGGACTCGTGGAGATGGGGAGCCTACTTCCAGTAATGGCTGGAGCCATGTGATTGCTTGGTTGTGGTTGCTGTAGGCTTCTCTTGACGCGAGTCTGTATCTCGCTTCTTCGTTTGATGGGTCTCGCTTTATGACCCTGAGTAAAAGTTCCTCGCGCTCTTCCTTGTTTCCTGGAATCGAGTTTTCCAGAAGAAGGAGCCCATGTAGGGGGCAGTTTTGAAGCTCTACAGCTTGGCGGAGGAGTTCAAATGCTTGTCCGCCAATTTTGTCGTCTTTGCGTAAATAGAAAAGCTCTTTGCCGCGTAATGCAGACCATGCTTTTTGATAGAGAGTTTCGCCGTTGCGGCGGTGGGAGAGAGCTTTATCGAAATTGAGATCAGCTTCGTCCCACTGCTCTAATTCGAGGTGGCAAAGTCCAGTGTTGTGGTAGTCGTGCCACTCAGGGGTGGTGATTTTGCTGAGTAGTGCGATTGCGTCGTGGTGGCGCCGTTCATTCATGGCGATGTGGCTGAGTTTTCGATTTGTCTTGTCTTGATCGGATTCTTTGTCTGTGTTTTTGAGGGCGGTGTTGCTGTCTTGGCTGTCGTTCATCTAGGCGTGCTCGCGTGATTTGGGAGGGCTGTCGAAGGCAAGGGCACTTCAAAATATAAACTGGATGCCTACGGGTGCTCTTGGCGGAACAGTATAAGCGAGCAATCTTGCCCTCACGGTCAATCAAGTGGCTCCGTCCCTACTCCCGGCTCCTGCTGTTGAGAGAGGGCTGATAGCGTCCACCGCATGGCTTCGCGCTTCGTCCGCACCACGCTCCTCGCCGTCGCCCTGGTGTCCCTCGCCCCTGCCTGCAGGGAGATGGCGGTCCTCCCCTCCCTGGACCTGCTCACCGCCTCCTGCGCCGGCACCCAGCCCCTGGCCGGGGTGACGCACCTGCGCTTCCGCGTGACGGGCCCTGGCCTCGACACGCCCCGCGAGCGGGTGTCGACGGTGGAGTGGGCGCCAGAGGACGTGCCGGTCCTGCCGCCAGGGAGCGCGCGGGTGCTGGAGGTGCGGGCCTACGTGGGGGTGCCGGACCAGGGCGGACAGCTGGTGTCGCTGGGCCGCACGGCGCCGTTCGACGTGGCGGAGGGGCAGGCGCCCAGGGTGCGCGTGGTCCTGCGGCGGCTGGGGGAGTTCGTGCCGGTGAACCTGGCGTCGGACCCGCGGACGTGCTCGCTGCCGGCGGAAGCACGCGCGGCGCACACGGCCACGACGCTGCCGGATGGGCGGGTGTTGATCTCCGGTGGCTATCTGCCCCTGCCGAATGGCACGCGCCCTGTGTCGGGAGCTTCGGAGGTGTTCAATCCGGCGGACGGCACGTTCAGCGTCGGGCCAGCCGTGGGCGCGCGGGCCTTCCACACGGCGTCACTGCTGCCGGATGGCCGCGTGTTCCTGGCGGGTGGCGCGGAGTCCTTCGCCCCGGTGTCGTTGCAGTCCACGGCGCGCCTCGTGGACGTGACGACGGGCGCGGTGAGTGAGCTGACGCACAAGGTGGCGCGCTACCAGCATGCGGCGGCGGTGGATGCGGAAGGACACGTGGCGCTGGTGAGCGGACGCGCGGCGGACGGCAGCACGGTGAGCGAGATGGAAGGTTTCGACGCGACCAGGGGACTCTTCGTGGCTCCCGGTATGTCGGTCCACCGCACGGACGTCGCGCTGGCGGTAAGGCCGGACGGGATGAACATCCAGATCGTGGGAGGCGTTGATTCCCTGAAGAAGGCCGATACCGACGTGTCGGCCTTCAGGTTCAACAACGACACCTTCTGGTTCCTGGCGGCAGGGACGGAGCTCCGCGTCGGCAGGCAGGGCGCCGCCGTGGCGATGTTGGGCCGCGCGGACGAGTCTCCAGAGCTCCTGGTCATGGGCGGCTTCGACGGCGCGGATCCGGCGGAGGATGCGCGGCCCGTGGGCTCCTCCGAGTTCCTGGATGGGGTGATCTCCGTGCGTGAAGGCCCCGCGCTGATGCCCCGGAGCAACCCGTGCGCGGTGACGCTGCCGGACGGTCGCATCGTGGCGCTGGGCGGGCGGGGCACCGGCATCGGCACGACGTACGCAGTGCCATGGGCGGAGCTGATCACCCCGCACACGAGCGCGCAGCCCACCGTGCTGGGGCTGTCGCTGATGCCGCAGCCGCGCGTATGGCACACGTGCTCCGCGCTGCCGGACGGCTCCGTGCTCGTGGTGGGCGGCGTGGACGACAGCACCGGGGAGATCCGCGCCAACACCGAAGCCCTGGTGGTGATGCCGCCGCCGCGCGACTGAAGCTGCTACGCTCCAGGTCCCATGAAGGACTGTCTACCTGTCCGGTTTGCTCTAGCCCTGGCGTTGCTCCTGACGACCGCGGAGGCCATCGCGCGTGAGCAAGAGGAACTCGCGATCCGCACGGTGCTGCTGTCGGAGCACCCATCGGACTTCGTGCCCACCCTCTACGTGAAGGGGAAGGTGGCCACCGTCCTCCGCTTCGAGGCGTCCGTGGACCCCGCGCGGACCCGCATGCTGGCATGGGAGGGCCGGTTCGAGCCGCTGCTGGTGGGCGGCCGCAAGGTGATTGTCGAACCCCTCCAGGACTTGCAGGAGGACGACGGGCTCCCTCTGCTGGTGACGCTCGCGAATGGCAAGGAGGTGCCGTTCCTCCTCAAGCCCGCGGGGGATGGGATGCGGAGCAGGGTGGATCAACAGGTGAACGTGTTCGAGGACCCACGCGGCTACGACGCCATGTACTCGACGCTGATGGACTCACTCAAACAGCGGCGCGTCCTGGAAGAGGAGAACCAGCGCCTGCGAGAGGAGGAGCACTCCGCGGACCATGCGCTCGCGACGCTCCTGGCCCAGGGGAACCTCAAGCACACGCCTTTCACCCGTCGCCAGGGCTGGCGTCTCAAGGAGGAAGGGGCGGACATCCTGGTGGAGGTGCTCTCCAGCAAGACGCTTCCGAAGGTGGCCGTGTTGTTCACCCTGACGAACCGGGATGCGAAGAAGCCCTGGCGGATGAGGGAAGCCCGTCTGTCCACGGTTTCCGGCGGGAACTCACGTGCGTTCGCGCTGCGCATGCAGCAGGAGGAGATTCCGCCGGGCGCCATGGGCCGCATCGCGGTTGTCGCTGACGACAGCGCCTTCCAGTCACAGCAGGGCCTGGAGCAACTGGCGCTGGAGTTGCTCCGTGCGGATGGCTTGTCCCAGGCCTACCTCGTCCTGGAACAGCGTTTCATCCGGGAGTAGATCGACGCGACATGAACGCACCGCGCAAGTGGTCCCCGGTTGCCATCGTGCTGGTCTTGTCGCTGGGCTGCACCACGACCCGAGGGGGCGTGGGGCTTCGTTCGGACGGGACACCCAAACCCGAGGACTGTCCCGAGGACGCGCTGAACACGATGCGGATTCTGCGCCTGCGTGTAGGCGATGGGGCGAATGTGGCGCTCGACATCAACCAGGACGACGTCAGCCCCATCACGCTCTACGACGGTCCTGTTGAGAGCCTGTTGATTTCCAGCCTCGGGCCCCTTGAAACGACCACCCGCCTCTATGGACGGGTATGGACCGGCGGCCCGCAGGTGGTCGTCCGGTACTACGAGGCGCATCCGCCGGACGGCGACAAGGTCCCCATCTGTGCCGTGGCGCGGCTCTCCAAGGGGCAATTGCGGAAGCGGTCCGACTCCAAGCCAGGAACGGCCATCCTGGAGTTCTCCTCGGCGGGCGTCGACATCGTCGAGTCCTATCGCTGAAACACGAAGGCCCCGCGTCCCGATGAGGGGACCGCAGGGCCTTCTTGCTTCACGCCGGGGTACGGCTCAGGCGTTGGTCGGCGGAGCCTCGGAAGGCTTCGCCTCGCCCTCGGTGGACGCCGGCTCGGTGGCGGCCGGGGCTTCCGTGGGCGTGGCTGCCGCCGCGGTGGCGCGGGCCTCCGCCTCGGCGCGGGAGCGGGCCTGCTCGTCGCTGCGCTGGTCGCTGGCGGCGACCTCGTCCGGCGTCAGCTCCGTGCGGTCCGCGAGCATGCCCGTCTTCTTCTCCAGGTCCTTGATGGCCCGGCGAAGCAGGTCGCGCTCCAGGAGCGTGCGGTTGAGGCGCTTCTCCAGCGCCTTGTACTTGTCCTTGCCCAGGTCGGCCTCGGACTTCGTCACCGACAGGATGCGCGCGTGCGTGTCGGCGCGACCCTTGAGCCGGCGCACTTCCTTCTCCAGCTCCGCGGCGCGCGAACGGTCCTTGTTCGCCGCCTGCTCCAGCCGGTTCATCTTCTCTCGGTCCGCGTCGTTCAGCTCGCGGTAGCGGCGCACGGGCTCCGCCGGGGCCACGGGCGCGGGCGTCACGGACACCGCCGCGACCACCACGGGCTCGTTCGCGGGGGCGGCGATCTGATCCGCCGGAGCCGAAGCCGGCGCCTCGACGGAGGCAGGGACCGCGGCGGGCGCGGTCGTCTGCGCGGGGGCGGCGGCCGGGGCCTCACGGCGGCGAGGGCCAGTGCGCGACTCGGTCTCCGCGCGCAGCCGGGCGTTCTCCGTCAGGGCCTGCGACAGCTCCGCGCGGGTCTGCTCCAGTTGCAAGCTTGCGTTGCGTTCCACCTCGGCGCGGGCCTTCACCAGGTCGTTCGAGCCCTTCTCGCCTTCCTTCTGCTCGAAGAGCTTCCGCTTGGTCTGCTTGAGCTGCTCCTTGACCTCCTGGAGCTGCGCGCGCTGCTCGTCCAGCTCCTTCTGCTTGCGCTGGACCTCCGATTCCGCCTTCGCGCGCGCCTTGCTCTCGGACTCCAGCTCGCCCCGGAACGACGGCGCGGAAGAGGAAGAGGAGAGCGAGGGACGGCCCGCGTTGGCACCAGCGCCGCTCTTGTCTCGGAAAAGCAGCAGACCGAGCGTCACCGCGAACCCGATCGATACGAGGATGAGTGCAAACAGCAAGGGAACGACCTCCACAGAAGGATGCAAAAAGCGGGGCAGCCTACCGCTGGGACATGGCGCGTCAAGGCTTCACTGGCAGGCAACCCGGCGGGCCCCACCCGCCGCGCCGGCCGGGCCGTGACGCCCGCCTGCATTCCGGCTCCCCGTCAGCGCCATCCTGGGGCACGCTCACGCCCCATGGCCCACCTGGAGCTGAAGCCGAAGCGGGACGTGTCGAGCTTCCGCAAGCTCGCCATCGGCAGCTGGGCGACCGCGTATGACCCCACGGTCTACGGCACCCTGACGGTGCGCATGGACGCGGCGCTCGCCTGGATGGACGCCTTCCACCAGCGGACCGGCGTGCGGCTCACCGCGACCCACCTGGTCCTCAAGGCCATGGGCGAAGCGCTGCGCCGCTGTCCGGACGCCAACGCGCTCCTGCGCTACCAGCGCATCTACCTGCGCCAGCGGATCACCGTGTGCGCGGTGCTCCCCGGTGCGGATCAACGCGGCCTCACGCCCGTGCGCATCGAGGACGTGGACCAGAAGTCCGTGCACGAGCTGGCGCTGGAGGTGGAGTCCACCGCTGCGCGCGTGCGCGAGGGCCGGGACGCGCAGGTGGAGCAGGGCCGGAATCTGCTCAAGCGCGTGCCGCACCTGTTGCTGCACCGCTTCACCGGGCTCGTGTCGTTCCTTACGTACACGTTGAACCTGGATCCATCGTGGCTCGGCCTGCCCAGGGACCCGTTCGGAGCCGCGGTGGTGGTGGACGTGGGCGAGCTGGGGCTGGACACGGCGTACCTGCCGCTGGCGCCCTTCACCCGCGTGCCCATCTTCCTCGCGCCCGGCGCGGTGCGAGAGGTGGCGGTGGTGGAGGAGGGGAGGGTGGTGCCCGGACACGTGATGAACATCAACGCGTCCTTCGACCACCGCTTCCTCGACGGCTACCACGCGGGCGTCATCGCCAACACGCTGCGCGAGATGCTGGAGCACCCGGAGGAGTCCTTCGGTCCGCTCCCGGATCCATCGGCGGAATAGCCGCCGTCAACGTTGTCCGCTCGCACGAGCGAAGCGTCCGGGAGGCTGGCCCACGCGCTTGCTGAACGCCGCGGTGAAGGTGCTCGCCGAGCTGTAGCCAACGCGCTCGGCCACCTCCGTGATGGAGAGCTCCTGGCCGCGAAGCAATCCCCTCGCGACGGCCATCCGCCAGTCCAGCAGGTACTCCATGGGGGGCAGGCCCACGGTGCGCGTGAAGCGCTCGAAGAACACCGTGCGCGAGAGCGCCGCGCTCTTCGCGAGCTGCGCCACGGTCCACGGACGCGTGAGGTGGCGGTGCATCTGCCGGATAGCGGGTGCGAGCCGCGCATCCGCCAGTCCACGGAGGAGCCCCGGAGGTGTGTCGCCGCTCGGCGTGGACCGCAGCGCCTCGATGAGCAGCAACTCCACGAGCCGCGTCAGCACGAGCTCTCGCCCCGAGCGCAGTTCGCTCGTTTCGTCCCTGACGAGCTGGACCAGCGTGGACAGCCGCTCCACGCCGCGCACGTGCACCAGGACTGGGAGCAACGACACCATCAGGGCCGCGTCAGGCGAGTCGAAGACGAAGTAACCCCCGAGCAGTCGCACGTCCGGGCGGCCACCCCGCCGACCGTGACGCACCTCCCCGGTGGGGGAAGGGGCCACCTTGGGGTCGACACGTTCGGCCGTCACCGGCTCGAAGCCAGAGATGGTGAAGCCCGGCGTCGCCGGCAGCAGTACGAAGTCGCCCCCCTCGAGCGTGACGGCCGGCTGTCCTTCGACGGCCAGCCGGCAGCGCCCTTCGAGCACGGCACAGAAGCTGGGCTGACCGAAGTCCGAGTAACGAACACCCCATGCGCCAGCTCCGCTGATGCCCTTCGAGAAGATGGCCCTGGGCTGAAGCAGCGCGATGACTTCCGAAAGAGGGTCGGTCATGCCCGGACGCTAGCAAAAGAAATACGGACTCCCCGTAGTGGAGCGTCCTGAATGCCGTCGGTACCTTCAGAACATCGACGCCGCGCGAATCGCGGCCAAAGGAGACGGCATGAAGACGGTGCTCATCACGGGGTGTTCTTCCGGTTATGGACTTGAGACGGCGCGCCACTTTCACGCCCAGGGCTGGAACGTGGTCGCCACCATGCGAACGCCACGTGAGGGCGTGCTCCCTGCCTCGGACCGGCTGCGCGTGGTGCCTCTCGATGTGACGAAGCCCGAGAGCATCGCCGCCGCGCTGGAGGCGAGCGGGCCCATCGACGTGCTCGTCAACAACGCGGGCATCGGGCTCATGGGCGCCTTCGAGGCCACGCCGATGACCACGGTGCGCGAGGTGTTCGAGACCAACGTCTTCGGCGTCATGGCGATGACGCAGGCGGTGTTGCCGCGGCTTCGCGCACGCAAGTCGGGAGTGATCGTGAACGTGACCTCCAGCGCGACCCTGGCCCCCATGCCGCTGGTGGCCGTCTACACCGCGAGCAAGGTGGCCATCGAAGGGTTCACGGAGTCGCTCGCCTTCGAACTCGCGGACTTCCACCTGCGCGTGAAGCTCGTCGAGCCGGGCTATTGCCCGGGCACCCGCTTCACGAGCAACGGCACCCCCCGGATGGAGGGGCTGTTCCCCGACGCGTATGCACCCTTCGCCCAGCGCATCTTCAGCTCGCTCGGGCAGCCCTCCGCGGTGACGCGCGAGTCCGACGTGGCCGAGGCCATCTGGCGTGCCGCGAACGACACGTCGGGGACACTCCGCTTCCCCGCCGGGCCAGACGCGGTGGCGCTGGCCCGGTCGGCGTGAACGGCCGGGAGCCTGTCAGTACGCGTACTCCCACCCGCCACGGCCGCGAGTGCCCTGGCCCATCCGCGCGCTCATCTCGCGCAGCCGGCGCACGCGCTCCGGGATGGGCGGGTGCGTGGAGAACAGCGACATCACTCCGCCGTGGTGCAGCGGGTTGACGATGAACAGGTGCGACGTCGCGGGGGCCCGGTCATACGGCATGGCCTCCGCGCCGCGCTCCATCTTCAACAGCGCGCTCGCCAGCGCATCCGGGTCGCCGCACAGCTCCGCGCCCGTGGCGTCCGCGCCGTACTCGCGCGAGCGGCTCACCGCCAGTTGCAGCAGCGTGGCCGCGATGGGCGCCACCAGCAGCAGGCCCAGGTTGGACAGCGCTCCGGCCACGCCACCGTCCCTGTCGTCGTCGCCGCGGCTGAGCATGCTGCCGCCGAACCAGAAGAGCATCTGCGCCGCGTAGCTGATGATGCCCGCGAGCGTCGCAGCCACCGTGCCGATGAGCGTGTCCCGGTTGCGCACGTGGCCAATCTCGTGCGCCAGCACACCTTCCAATTCGCGCCGGTCCAGGATGTCCATGATGCCCGCCGTCACCGCGACGGCCGCGTGGCTCGGGTTTCGGCCCGTGGCGAACGCGTTCGGCTGCGCGGTGGGGAGCAGGTAGACCTTCGGCTTCGGCATGCCCGCGCGCGCGGCCAGCCGCTCCACCATCTCATGCAGCCACGGGGCCTGCTCGTAGGACAGCGGCTGCGCGCCGTGGATGGCCAGCGCGATGCGGTCGCTGAACCAGTACGAGCCGAAGTTCATCACCACCGCGAAGAGGCCCGCCATCATCAGCCCCTGCGCGCCGCCCAGCCGCTGGCCGATGACGAGCACCAGGGCCGTCAACCCCGCCAGCAGCACGGTCGTCTTCAATGCGTTGCCCAGCCGGTGCCACCCGCCGCCCTTGAGCGCCGGTGCGGCCGGTCCTCGGGTTGTCATGTGGGGGTCACGCTGCGCCATGTTCCTCGTTCCGTGCCTTTCGCCCCGCCATGGGGGCCACACGAAACGTAAGCAGGAGCAGGGAGGCGTCAACGTAACGGGTCCAGGCTACCCCGGAGGCCCATGGCCCCGGCTGCCGCCCGTCCCAAAGGTAGTGCCGGCCTTAAAGGTAGAAACGATCCGCCACGCCCGCCGTACGCTGGAGGATGGCGCTCCACCCGAGCCAGACGTCAATGCCACTGTCGCCCGCCTTCGACTCGCTCCCCAGGGCACCGAGCGAGCCCGTGCAGCCCGCCACCATGCCCAACCCGGACTCGCGCACGTGCTCCAGGAGCGTGCGCACGGTGGGCATGCCGCGCGCCTCGAAGCGGTCCGCCACGTCCTCGCGTCCGGCGAAGTCCGGTTCGTCCAACCTGTCCAACAGGAAGCGCTCCAGGGCCCACCAGAACAGGTACACCTCGACCCGCCGCCCGGCCGCCGTCGCCGCCGCCGCGATGGCGAGACCCTGGTGCACACGGTCATATTCGCCACTGTGCAGGAAGACGATGACCCTGTTGTCCGGCGTGCTCACGCGGTGGCTCATACCGTCCAGAAGACAGCGCGTCCATTCACACCCGGAGAGCGACCGGCGGGGCCCTTTGGCTTGCACCTCGGCCCTGGCGCTTGGTAGGAACCTAACGACCTTCCAGGCTTACAGGTTTTTTGCAGCGACAGCGCGGGTGGCTTTCAGCGACATGGGCGACGAGACGACAGCCAAGCGGAAGGATGCCCACCTCGACCTGTGCGCGACCGGCGATGTGGAACCGGCACAGAACTCCACGCTGTTGGAGTGCGTGCACCTCATCCACTGCGCCATGCCGGAGATGGCGGTGGAGGACGTGGACCTGTCCACGCCGTTCCTGGGCAAGCGCCTCCAGGCCCCGCTCCTCGTCACCGGAATGACGGGTGGCACGGACCGTGCGGGCGCGGTGAACCGGGACCTGGCGCTGCTCGCGGAGCGGCACGGTCTGGCCTTCGGTGTGGGCAGCCAGCGCGCCATGTCGGAGGACAGCGCGCGCACGGCGTCGTACGCGGTGCGCGACGTGGCGCCCACGGTGGCGCTCCTGGGCAACATCGGGCTGTACCAGGCCATTGGCCTGGGCGTGGATGGCGTGCGGCGGTTGATGGACGCCATTGGCGCGGACGGCATGGCGCTGCACCTCAACGCGGGCCAGGAGCTGACGCAGCCGGAAGGCGACCGCGACTTCCGCGGCGGCTACCGCGTGGTGGAGGAGCTGTCGCGTGCGATGGGCGACCGGCTGATGGTGAAGGAGACCGGGTGCGGCATCGGCCCGGACGTGGCGCGGCGCCTGGTGGAGCTGGGCGTGCGCAACGTGGACGTCTCCGGGCTGGGCGGCACGTCGTGGGTGCGCGTGGAGCAGCTTCGCGCGGTGGGTTCGCAGGCGCAGGTGGGTGCGGAGTTCAGCGGCTGGGGCATCCCCACCGCGGCGGCCATCGCCAGCGTGCGCAAGGCGGTGGGGCCGGAGGTCCGGCTCGTGGCCAGCGGTGGTGTGCGCGGCGGGCTGGAGTCCGCGAAGGTGCTCGCGTTGGGCGCGGACCTGGCGGGCATGGCGCTGCCGCTGTTCCGGGCGCAGCAGCAGGGCGGGCTGCCGGCCGCGGAGGAGGCGCTGAAGGTCATCCTCACGAGCCTGCGGCAGGCGCTGGTGCTGACGGGCAGCCGCACCGTCGCTCAGTTGCGGCAGCGGCCTCGCGTGGTGACCGGCGCGTTGAAGGATTGGTTGGCGGCATTGTGATGCCGGGTGGATCCCAGGTTGGGAAGGAAGAACATGTCTGACACCGTGACGTCCCGGCTCGCCGGATTCCACAAGCTGCCCCTGGAGGAGCGACTGGCGCGCATTGGCCAGATGTTCCGGCTGACCGAGGCGGAGCTGGACCAGCTGCGCGGCGAGAACGGCCTGGACCTGTCGATCGCCAACCAGATGATTGAAAACGCGGTGGGCACCTTCTCCCTGCCGCTGGGCCTGGGCCTCAACCTCAACGTCAACGGGCGCGACTATCTGGTGCCCATGGCGGTGGAGGAGCCGTCCGTCGTGGCGGCGGTGTCGTTCGCGTCGAAGATCGTCCGCGAGTCGGGCGGCTTCATCGCGGAGGCCGACGCGTCGATGATGATCGGCCAGGTGCAGGTCTCCAACTACGGAGACCCCGGCCACGCGTCCGAGAAGATCCTGGATGCGAAGGATGAAATCCTCGCTCTGGCGAACAGCTTCCACCCGGCCATGGTGGCTCGCGGCGGTGGCGCGAAGGACGTGGAGGTGCGCCTCCTGCCCGCGCCGGAAGGGCCGCGCGGCGAGCCGCTGCTCATCGTCCACCTGCTCATCGACGCGCAGGAGGCGATGGGGGCGAACCTCATCAACACCATGGCGGAGGGCGTGGCGCCGCTGATCGAGCAGCTGACGGGCGGCCGGGTGTACCTGCGCATCCTGTCGAACCTGGCGGACAAGCGGCTCGCGCGCGCCACGTGCCGCATCCCGCTGCCGCTGCTGGCGGACTTCGGCCTGCCGGGAGAGGTCATCGCCGAGGGCATCGCGCAGGCGAGCCGCTTCGCGGAAGCCGACCCGTACCGCGCCGCCACGCACAACAAGGGCGTGATGAACGGCATCGACGCGGTGGCCATCGCCACGGGGCAGGACTGGCGCTCCATCGAGGCCGGTGCCCACGCGTTCGCGTGCCGCAAGGGGCAGTACCGCCCGCTGTCCACCTGGTACCTGGAGGAGGGGCACCTGGTGGGCCGCATCGAGCTGCCGCTGGCGCTGGGTCTGGTGGGTGGCCCCATCAAGATCCACCCGGGCGCGCAGGTGGCGCTCAAGCTGATGCGCGCCACCAGCGTGCGTGAGCTGTCCATGGTGTTCGCGGCGGTGGGCCTGGCGCAGAACTTCGCGGCGCTGCGGGCCCTGGGCTCCGTGGGCATCCAGAAGGGCCACATGGCCATGCACGCGCGCAGCGTCGCCGTCACGGCGGGCGCGCGCGGTGGGGACGTGGAGAAGGTGGCCAACCTGCTGGTGAAGGCCGGGCACGTGAAGGTGGAGAAGGCGCGGGAGATCCTCGCGAGCCTGCCGCCGGAGACGCCCGTCGTCGCCACCCTCACCAACGGCTGATGTCCTCCCCCGGGCGCTCTCCTGATGCGGGAGCGCTTGACGGGGCAGGGCGGTGCGCGGAATGAAGGCGCCCGCCCCCTTCGCGTGCCTGGTGCCATGACTTCCGCAATGAAACCCCTGGTCGCCTTCGGTGCTGGCAAGGTCATCCTGCTGGGCGAGCACAGCGTGGTGTACGGCTACCCCGCCATCGCCGGCCCGCTGACCATCGGCGTGGTGGCGCGCGGTGGGCCTTCGCGCTCGTGCGTGCTGGACGTGCCGGTGACGGCGGACGCGGCGCAGAAGCGGATGATGCGCAAGGCCTTCGCGCGCGCGGCGAAGCTGGTGGGCGAGCCGAAGGTGAAGGTCACGCTGGAGCCGCAGTTGCCGCTGTCCGCGGGGCTGGGCAGCTCCGCGGCGCTGGCGGTGGCCACGTCGCGCGTGCTGTTGCAGGCGGCGGGGCAGGCGCCCACGGCGAAGGCGACGGCGCGGCTGGCGTGGGAGATGGAGCAGGAGTTCCACGGCACGCCGTCCGGCGTGGACCACACCACGAGCGCGGAGGAGAAGCTCATCCTCTACCGGCGGGTGCAGGCGCCGGCGGGCGTCACGGGTCGCGCGCGCGAATTGAAGAGTCCGCGGCCGGTGTCGGTGGTGGTGGCTCTGGCGGGCGCGCGCAGTCCCACGAAGCTGACGGTGGGGGCGCTGCGCGAGCGGCAGGCGCGGTGGCCGGAGCGCTACAAGCGGCTCTTCGGCCAGGTGGGGAGGCTCGTCACCGAGGCGGCGAAGACGGTGGAGGCGGGCGACCTGGAGGGGCTGGGGGACGCGATGAACGTCAACCAGGGCCTCCTGAACGCGCTGGGGCTGTCGTCACCAGCGTTGGAGGACATGGTGTTCCGGCTGCGCTCGCTGGGCGCGCTGGGGGCCAAATTCACCGGGGCGGGAGGTGACGGTGGCGCGGTCATCGGCCTCTTCCCCGAACCGGAGCCCGTGGTCGCGCAACTGACGCGTGACGGCGTGCGCTGCTTCGCGAGTCAGCTCGCGGGGCCGCGGGTCCAGGGAGATATTCCATGAAGGCAACGGTCCGGGCGCATCCCAACATCGCGCTCGTGAAGTACTGGGGAAAGCGCGACGAGGCGCTCATCCTCCCGCACCAGTCCAGCCTGTCGTTGACGCTGGCCCCCATCCACGTGACGACGACGGTGGAGTTCGGCGCGCCGTCGGACACGGTGGAGCTGCACGGCCACGTGGCCAAGGGCAGCGAACGCGACCGCGTGCTGCGCCTGTTGGACGAGGTGCGCGTGCAGGCCGGGCGCGACCTGGGTCCCGCGAAGGTGGTGTCGCGCGGGGACTTCCCCATGGCGGCGGGCCTGGCCAGCAGCGCGGCGGGCTTCGCGGCGCTGGCGGTGGCGGGGCGCGCGGCGGCGGGGCTGCCCCAGGACACGCGGGCGTCCAGCATCCTGGCGAGGCGGGGCAGCGGCTCCGCGTGCCGCAGCGTGCAGGGCGGCTTCTGCGAGTGGATGCGCGGTGAGCGCGAGGACGGCGAGGACAGCTACGCCGTGCAGCGCTTCGACGCGGGCCACTGGTCGGACCTGCGCATGGTGGTGGCCATCCTCGACCGCGGCGAGAAAGAGGTGAAGTCGCGGGACGGGATGAAGAACACCGTGGAGACGAGCCCCTACTATCCGGCGTGGGTGAAGGACGCGGAGGCCGAAGTGCCCCGCGCCCGGGAGCTCATCGCGAAGAAGGACCTGGAGGCGCTGGGCGAGCTGTGCGAGCGCAACGCGTGGCGCATGCACTGCACGACGCTCTCCGCGGATCCGCCGCTGTCCTACCTGAGCCCGGCGACGCTGGGGCTCATCCAGCACCTGCGCGAGCAGCGCAAGAAGGGCGTGCCCGTGTGGTTCACGCTCGACGCGGGCCCGAACCCGGTGCTGCTGACGACCGCGGCCCACGAGGTCGCGGCGGAAGCCCTGGCCCGCGCCTGCGGAGCAGTGGACGTGGTGCGCTGCGTGCCCGGTGGTGACGCGACGCTGCTCACCGAGCACCTGTTCTGATGGACCGAGCGCTCTCCGCCCCGGGCAAGCTGTTCATCTCCGGCGAGTACGCCGTGCTGTGGGGCGGAGTGTCGCGCCTCGCGGCCGTGGCGCCACGCACGGCCGCCTATGTGCGCAGGCGTCAGGACTCGCGCGTGCACATCTGCCTGGAGGAGGGGACGCTCCAGGGCCTCACCACGCCCCGTGGTGTGAAGTGGGCCCGCGAAGTGCCTGCCGGCTTCTCCTTCGTCGCCCGCACGCTGGATGAAGCCCTGCGCGCGCACGGCCGCGCGAGCGTGGGCTTCGACGTGGCGGTGGCTCCGGGCGCGCTCGGCCCGGGCGGCCACAAGCTGGGCATCGGCGGCAGTGCGTCCGCGACGGTGCTCGCCGCGGAGGCCGCGCGCTTCGTGCTGGAGGAGAAGTTCGACGTCCTGAAGCTCGCCCTCACCGCGCACACGCTGGGGCAGGGCGGCAAGGGCAGCGGTGGCGACGTGGCCACGAGCTTCGCGGGCGGTGTCGTGCGCTACCGTCGCTATGACATCACCGCGCTCGCGGACGCCGCCAACACCGGGCGCTTCAACGCCGCGCTCGCCGAGTCCCCACCGGTGGACCTCTGGCGCATGCCCGTGCCGCGCGTGTCCATGCTCTACGCCTTCACCGGCGAGAGCGCGTCCACGAAGCTCCTCATCGGCCAGGTGGAGGCCCGCCTCGCGGACGCCGGGCGCAAGGCCTTCGTGGAGCGCTCGGACGCGTTGGGCCACACGATTGAAAACGGCCTGGGCGGCGGCGACTTCCGTGCTTTCTCCGAAGCCGTGAAGGCCCAGCACGCGCTGCTGCTGGAACTGGGCCCGCTGGAGACCGAAGGCATGCGCCGCGTGCTCGCCATCGCCGCGTCGTACCACTGCGCGGGCAAGCTCTCCGGCGCGGGCGGCGGTGACGGCTGCATCCTCTTCGCCCCGGATGCACAGGCGCGCGAAGCGCTGCGCGAGGGCCTGGAGTCGCGCGGCTTCCTCACGCTGACGCTCGACGTGGAACAGGGCGTGCGCGGCGAAGCACAGACGGATGCGCGGCTTCGCGGCTGGGTGGACGCGCTCACGTGAAATCAGCGCGGCGCGCGCCCGGGTGCGCCGTTAGAACATGTGACCGAACGTGATGTAGAAGCGCTGACGGCCCGTCTCGGTGGAGCGCGCGTAGTCCATGCGCACCACGGCCGCGCGGCGCGAGAAGCGCAGGCCGCCGCCGATGCCCGGGTGCCACTCATGCCACTTGCCGTCCGTCACACCCGGATGCCACACGCGGCCCAGGTCCAGGAACACCACCGCGCCCAGCGCCAGCGGCTGCCCGAAGAAGGCCATCCGCGCCGCCTGGAAACGCAGCTCGGAGTTGCTGAACGCCTTCACGTTGCCGGCGAAGCGGTTGCGCTCGATGCCGCGCACGCTGCTCATGCCGCCAATGCCCTCGGAGACGTTGACGCCACCCGTGGTCATCCACTCGAAGAACGGCACCTCTCCGAAGAGCATGTCCAGCGTGAGCCGCTGCGCGAAGACGAGCCGCGGGGTGATGCGGATGTAGCGGCGCTCGCTCAGCGTCACGCCCGCGTACTGGTAGCGGCTGAAGGTGGCCAGTCCCGACACGCGCAGCGCCACCTCCTCCACGCCGCCTGACGTCGGGTCGGCCTCGTCATCGCGCGTGTCCCAGAGCGCGCCCGCGAGCAGCTGCCCGCTGGGCCCGCCCTCGATGCCGATGGGCCGCTCCTGCGCCAGGATGGACGTCTCGTAGGGTGACACGCGCGTGTAGCGCCAGCCGTAGCCCACGTACGACTGGAACGGGTGATTTTCACCGAACGGCCGCCCGCGCAGACGCACCCAGAGGCCCGGCGAGCCCTTGTCGAAGTTGTACCGCTGGTCGTCCACGTCACCCCGGAAGTCCGGGGCGGACAGGTTGCCCGCGCCGAAGAAGGGGCTGCTCTTCTCCTGCCGGTACTCCAGCCGTCCCTCCAAACGCAGGGGCCCCAGCAACTGCGGCCCGTCGTAACGGAGGTAATGATTCATGGCGCCGCGCGCGGTGAAGAACACCTGCGCGGACAGGGCATGCGCGTAGGGCGCCTTGCTGCCGTCGCCATAGAGGTACATGCCGCCGACAGCGCCGTAGCCGAAGCCCTGATCCGAGCTGAAGGACAGGAGCGGCAGCGCGATGCCGTCCATCGTCGGCGTGCGTTTCACGGGCGAGAGCCCGGGCGCGGTGCGGCTGGCCGCCACGGCACTCAGTGACAGCAGCATGAAGAACAGGAAGACGACTGGAGCCAGCATCGAAACCCCGTGAAGCCCCGAGGGGGCGCATCGATTCCAGCCCGGGACAGAAACCCTTTCCGCCCGCCTGCTCTCCAAGAGAGCAGCGCGGCCTCGGAAGCTCCTGTCCCCCTGAATGCCCATTTTGCCTTGGGGGATGGGGGAGCCGTCAACGTGCGCGAAAGTCTCAACGAGCTCGTCAGCGAGAATTCACGAAAGTGGGCGAATAGCCTCGTCCGGAGGATTGGATCGAAAGTTCCGCCCGTGGCGGCGCGTCGGCCCCGGAACGCTCTGCTCGTCCATCTGGACGGTGTGCCCAAGGCGCTCCTCGACGAGGCCATTGTCACAGGGCGCATGCCCTTTGTTTCACAGCTGGTCCGCTCTGGCGCGTATCACCTGGAGAACGCATTCTGGGGAGCGCCCACGTCCACGCCGTTCTTCCAGGCGGGGCTGCTCTACGGGCTGCGGCATCCGAACCTGCCGGGCTACAGCTGGTACGACCGGGCGCTCGGCCGCAAGGTGCAGATGAACACCCCGGGCGACGCGATGGCCATTGACGCGCGCCTGCGCGGACACGGCCGCACGAGCCTGTTGGACCACGGCGGCCACACGTACTTCTCGCTCTTCCACGCGGGCGCCATGAACCGCATGTGCATGAGCACGCTGTCGAGCTTCAAGCTGATGGCGCGCTCGTTCGCGTACGAGATGCAGGGCCTGGGTTCGGCGCGCACGAGGGGCGCGTGGGACTTCCTGCGTTCCTTCGGCATGGAGTCCTGGCACGCCGTGCGCGAGGTGCGCCAGTGGGCGCGCCAGCTCAACGACTGGCGCCACGAGCAGGGTTTCCTCCTGAGCCGCATCCTCCTCCAGCGGTTGGGCTGGAGCTTCGCGTACACCAAGTCCCTGGTGGACATGGTGCGCGGCGTGCCGCTCATCTACCTGGTGTACGGCAACTACGATGAGGTGGCGCACCGCCGCGGTCCGCGCTCGGAGCTGGCGATGCAGGAGCTTCACCGTGTCGACGCGTCACTGGCGGAGCTGTTCGCCGTGGCCCGCGCCGCGCCGGAGCCCTACGACGTCATCCTCCTGTCGGACCACGGTCACGTGGACAGCCTGCCCCTGGAGCAGCGCCAGGGCCGGCGCCTGGAGGCCGTCCTCTTCGAGGGCGAGGTGCCCGAGCTGCGCGCCGATGTGCGCCGCGGCCTGCTGGATGGGCGCCAGCCTCCAGCCCCGGACAGCGCCGCGCGCGAGCCCTTCATCCCGGTGGTGGTGGAGGCCGGCAACTTCGCGCACATCTACCTGAGCGGCCGTCCCGCGCCGCTGGAGGCGCGTGAACTGCTGTCGCTGCATCCGGAGGTGCTGGCCCGGGCCACGAACAACCCGGACATCGGCATGGTGGCGATGCGCCGGGGCACCGAGGCGGTGGTGGTGATGGGCGGGGGCGTCTACGGTCTGGAGGACCTGGACCGCGCGCCGCTCACCACCGAGTACAGCAAGCGCGCCGTGGCGGACTTCCTCCAGGGACTGCCGCGCATGGACACCGCGGGGGACCTGGTCCTCTTCGGTGAAGCCGTGAAGAAGGGCGGCACGGTGGGCTTCGCGTGGGAGTTCGGCTCGCACGGCGGCTTGACGCGCGTGGAGTCCGACAGCCTGGTGATGTGGCCCGCGAACGGCCCGGTGGACCTGTCTGGCCTCAGCCACTGCGCGCGGTTGCACGAGCGCCTGGCGGAGGCCTACCTGGACACCGGCTCACCGCGGATTCTCCATTGAAACCGAGGAAGGGGAGGACCATGCGGCTTCCCAACGCCAGTGGACGCACGTGGCTCAAGGTGCTGGGCGGAGTGGTGGGGCTCGTCCTGTCCCTGCTCCTGCTCTCCACCGCGTTCTTCAAGTGGAACCTGAGCGGATCCGGGGACCTGCTGACGCCGCGCTTCCCGCTGGACAAGTTCGTCCGCGACCTGCCGGGGCACCTGGTGTGGCTGGTGCCGTTCATGCTCCTGCAGGCGTCGCTGGTGCCGCTGCGGGCGGTGCAGTGGCAGGCCACGCTGCGCAAGCACATCCCGTTCAAGGACCGCTTCCAGATGGTGGGCATTGGCGTGTTCGTGCACAACGCGCTGCCGGGAAAGTTGGGGGAGGTGACGCGCTCCTTCCTCCTGTCGCGCACGCACAACATCCCCTTCATCCGGAGCCTGGGCTCCGTGGGCGTGTGCAAGCTGATGGAGTTCGCCTGTCTGATGCTGCTGGTGGCCCTGTCCTTCCTGGGCCCCTTCGGCGAGACCATGGCCCACTTCCGGACGGAGCTGCACGTGGCGCTGTCGCTGTGCATCGGCCTGGTGGCGCTGGTGGTGCTGCTGGCCCACTGGGCGGCGCCGCTGGGCCGCTGGCTGCACCAGCGTCACACCATGCCCCGCGTGGACAGCTTCCTGAATCACGTGGGCGAGGGACTGGGCACCGCGCGCTCCTTCAAGGGCATGGCGACGGTGTTCTTCGTCTCCATCTTCCCGGTGTTCGCCTCCGCGCTGGCGTACGGCCTGGCGCTGCATGGCGTGCACATCCCCGGCGGCCTCTTCGCGGGCGCCGTCGTGCTGGGCGCCATCTCCCTGGGGCAGTCGCTGCCGGGCGTCCCGGCGGGCATGGGCATCTACTACTTCGTCACCAGTTGGGCGGCGCGCGCGCTGGGCTCCAATGCGGAGGACGCGGCGGCCTTCGCCACGCTCACCCACCTGGGCACCGTCATCAGCCAGGTGGCCGTGGGCGCCTGGTGCGTGCACCGCTCCAAGCTGCGGATCCGCGACCTGCGCAAGGGCGGCCGGCTGGCCAACGCCGCCGCGCACCACGTGGCGCATGAAGCGGTGGAACCCGCGCCGCCCTGAGCCGCGCGAAGAGGGCAGGGCCGGAAAACAAAAAGGGCCCCGACTTGTGGTCGGGGCCCTTCTTTTACTTCATGCCCAGGAGAGGACTCGAACCTCCATGCCCTTGCAGGCGCTAGACCCTGAATCTAGTGTGTCTACCAATTCCACCACCTGGGCAGGTGGCTCGCGGTGCCTTGCGGCGCCGCGATGGGCGAGACGTATAAAGAACCTCCCCCGCCCGGTCAACACCCTTTTTCGACCTACTTCTTCAGTGGCCAGCGGCCCTCGGACTCGAGCTTCCGGCGGATGGCCGGGTTCTCGTCCATGAAGGCGACCAGCGATTCCTCGGTGATCTCCACCGTGACGTCCTCGTCGCCGACCTCCGTCTGACACGACAGGCGGGAGTACGGCCGGACGTCGAAGCCCATGTCCAGGCGGTCCATCTCGTCGTCCCGCTGCTCGCTCAGCGAGTCCAGACCCTTGCGGATCCAGACATGGCAGGTGGAGCACCCGCACACGCCGCCGCAGCTGTGCCCCACCTGGGCTTCGCCCTTCTCCGCGGCGTCCAGCAGGGTGGTGCCTTGGGGCACGTCCACGGCGACCTCGGCCAGGGGGCTCTTGAAGGTGACCTTGGGCACGGCTCAGTACTCCTCCACGGAATGGCCGGACACCACCTGGGTGATGGCGCGGTTCATGACCCGTTCGATGAAGGCCCGGGACGCCTCGTCCAGCGCGTGCAGGGCCTCCTTCACGGCCATGTAGTCCTTGCCCTGCGCGGCTTCGCGCACGCGAGTCATCGCGGCCTGGATGGCCTCCGGCTCGCCGGCCTGGAGCAGCGTCGCGTTCTCGCGCAGCTGGCGGTCGGCCTCGGAGAGGACGCGCTCGGCCTCCACCTGCTGCTCGCGCAGCTGGCGGGCCTGGATGTCGTCCTCCGCGAAGTCGATGGAGTCGAGGAGCATCTTCTCAATCTCCTCCTCCGTGAGTCCGTGGCTGGGCTTCACGGTGATGGCCTGCGCCACGCCGGTGCTCTGCTCCTTGGCGGTGACGGACAGGATGCCGTCCGCGTCCACCTGGAAGCGCACCTCCACGCGGGCCATGCCGGCCGCCATGGTGGGGATGCCGGAGAGCGTGAAGCGCGCGAGGCTGCGGTTGTCCTGCACCAGCTCGCGCTCGCCCTGCACCACGTGCACGTCCAGGCCCGTCTGGCCGTCCTTGAACGTGGTGAACACCTGCGCCGCCGCGGTGGGGATGGTGGAGTTGCGAGGGATCAGCTTCTCCGTGATGCCGCCCATCGTCTCCAGACCCAGCGACAGGGGGATGACGTCCAGCAGCAGCACCTCGTCCTGACGGTCGCCGTCGGTGAGAAGGCTCGCCTGGACCGCCGCGCCCAGCGCCACGACCTGATCCGGATCGATGTCGCCCAGGGGCTCGCGGCCGAACAGCTCCGCCACGAAGCGGCGCACCGCGGGCACTCGGGTGGAGCCGCCCACCAGGATGACGCCGTCCAGCTCGCCCGCCGCCACGCCCGCGTCCTTCAGGGCCCGCCGGCACACCGTGCCCGTCTTCGCAACGAGCGGTTGGATCCACGCCTCGAAGTCCGCGCGGGACAGCGGCTGGGAGTGGCCCTCCACGCTGAGCGTGACCTCCGCCGCGTCGGTGAGCGCCTCCTTCGCCTTTCGAGCGGCGACCATCAGCTCCGCCACCTGCGCGGGAGTGGGGGACGCCACGCCCATCTTCTGGAGCACGTGCTGCGCGATGGCGCGGTCGAAGTCGTCGCCGCCCAGCGCGGAGTCACCGCCGGTGGACTTCACCTCGAAGACGCCGTCCTCCAGCTTGAGGATGGAGATGTCGAACGTGCCGCCGCCCAGGTCGTAGACGGCGAACATCCCCTGGCTGCCCTTGTCCAGGCCGTACGCCAGCGCGGCGGCGGTGGGCTCGTTGAGCAGGCGCAGCACTTCCAGGCCCGCGAGCTTCCCCGCGTCGCGGGTGGCCTGGCGCTGGGCGTCGTCGAAGTAGGCGGGCACGGTGATGACGGCCTGCTCCACCTTGCCGGAGAAGTGCGCCTCCGCGCGGCGCTTCAGGGCGCGCAGGATTTCGCCCGACACTTCAATGGGCGTCACCGGCTGGCCACCGGCCACGTTGAAGCGCACCACGTTGGCGCCGGGGGCGAAGTCGTAGTGGCCCAGCTTGCGCGTCTCCGGGTCGTCCGGGCTGCGGCCCATGAAGCGCTTCACCGACACGATGGTGTCCGTGGGGGCCTCGGCCGCGAGCTTCCGCGCGCGGGCGCCCACCACCACGCCGCCGTCCCTACCGTAGTGCACGACGGAGGGCAGCAAGAGCGAGTCGCCGTCGTCCACCGGAACGCACCGGGGCTTGCCCTGGGACACGGACGCCACCAGCGAGTGGGTGGTCCCCAGGTCGATGCCCACCACGTGCCCCTTCGGCTTGAGCGGGTCGTGGATCTGCAGATAGCCGTTGTTGCTCACGCGAGCACCTCCTCCTCGAACGCGTCCACCTGCTCGAGGAAGCGCGTGAAGTAGCGCACCCGCCCCAGCGCGTGCGACGCCTTTCTCACCCCGTCCGGAGAATCCCCAGCGCCTTCCAGCGTGCCGAGCGACGCCACGGCCTCCTGGAGCGCCGCCGCCTTGCGGCCCGCCACGTCCTTCGCCATGGCCTGGGCCTTCGGTAGGTCCTTCGCCGCGATGGCTTCATCCAACGCCTCGCGCAGCTCCATGACCTCCTCCAGGAACTCCAGGGGCATGTCCTTCTGGGCGCCCGCGTCCTCGCGGTCCAGGTCCACGCCGTGGAGCTTGAGCAGGTAGAAGGCGCGGCGCACCGGGTCCTTCAGCGTCTTGAAGGCCCCGTTGAGGGCGGTGGTGCCCTCCACGGCGGCTAGGCGCGCCTTCGCGTCACCGGGGCCGACGCGGTCCGGGTGCAGTTGGAGCGACAGCTCCCGGTACTGCTTCTCCAGGGCCGGCACGTCCACGGCGTAGGAGCGGGGCAGCCCGAACACGTCGAAGTGGGTCCTCACGGTGCGCACATCCTCATGGGGGAAACGAAAAAGGGGCCCGGCACCGGGCCGGACCCCTGCTGCCCGCTCCCTGACCGACAGGGCGGGCGGGAAGGCCGCTTCAGGCTTTAGACGGAGAAGCTCTCTCCGCAGCCGCAGGCGGCCTTGATGTTGGGGTTGTTCAGCTTGAAGCCGGACGCCATCAGCGTCTGCTCGAACACCAGCTCCGTGCCGATGAGGTACAGGTAGCTCTTCGGGTCCACGAAGACGCGCACGCCGTCGCGCTCGAACACCTTGTCGCGCTCGCGGGACTTCTCCGACCACTCCATGGAGTACTGGAGGCCGGAGCACCCGCCGCCCTTCACCGCGATGCGCAGGCCGGCGTCCGGAGTCTGGCGCTCTTCCAGTAGCTGCTTGAGGCGCGCCACCGCGCTGTCCGCCAGGCCAATGCCCTTGGGGGCCGGCTTGGGAGGCGTCTGAGGGGCCTGGGTCGTCTGGGCCTGCTCGTTCATGGGGTCGTCCTCGATCCTGGAAGAGGTACCGCGAGGGGCATCAGGCCTGCCGCGACGCGCGCTTCTTCTTGAAGTCTTCGATGGCCGCCTTGATGGCGTCCTCGGCCAGCACGGAGCAGTGGATCTTCACCGGGGGCAGCGCCAGCTCCCGGGCCACGTCCTTGTTGGAGATGGTCATGGCCTGATCCACCGTCTTGCCCTTCACCCACTCGGTGACGAGCGAGCTGGACGCGATGGCGGAGCCGCAGCCGAAGGTCTTGAACCGCGCGTCCTCGATCACGCCCGAGTCGCTGATCTTCAGCTGGAGGCGCATCACGTCGCCGCAAGCGGGGGCGCCCACGAGGCCGGTGCCGACGTTCGGGTCGTTCTTGTCGAGCGTCCCCACGTTGCGGGGGTTCTCGTAGTGCTCGATGACCTTCTCGCTGTAAGCCATGCGTCTAACGCTCCTTCACACAACGCTTGAACTGATGCGCCATCCGGGCAACCGATGCGCGGCCGGGCGGGCGGGGGGTTCCGTGCCCGGCGGGAAATCTTGAGGGGAGGGGAGCGCCTAGTGGGCCGTCCACTCGATGCTCTTGAGGTCGATGCCTTCCTTGGCCATCTCGTACAAGGGGCTCATGTCTCGCAACTTGCGGACTTTGTCCACCACGAGGCGGATGACGAAGTCGACCTCCTCCTCCGTGTTGAAGCGGCCCAGGCCGAAGCGGATGGAGCTGTGCGCCATGTCCTCTTCGACCCCCAGGGCGCGCAGCACGTAGGAGGGCTCCAGCGACGCGGACGTGCACGCGGAGCCGGAGGACACCGCGACGTCCTTGATGGACATCATCAGGGCCTCGCCCTCCACGTAGGAGAAGGAGATGTTGAGGCTGCCCGGCATGCGGTGCTCCAGGCTGCCGTTCACCGTCACCATGTCCAGCTGCTCCATGATGCCGGTGCGCAGCCGCTCACGCAGGCGGAACAGGCGCGCGGACTCCTCCGGCAGGTCCTGCCTCGCCACTTCCGCCGCCGCGCCGAAGCCGACGATGGACGCCACGTTCAGGGTACCGCTGCGCATGCCGCGCTCGTGACCGCCGCCGTCCACCATGGGCGCGATGCGCACACGCGGCTTGCGGCGCACGTAGAGGGCGCCCACGCCCTTGGGGCCGTACATCTTGTGCGCGCTGATGGAGGCCAGGTCGACGTTCATCTTCTCCACGTCGAAGGGCACCTTGCCCACGCCCTGCACCGCGTCGCAGTGGAAGAGGACGCCCTTCTCACGGCACAGCTTGCCAATCTCCGCGACCGGCTGGACCACGCCGATCTCGTTGTTGGCGAACATGATGGAGACGAGCACCGTCTTGGGCGTCATCGCCGCGGCCAGCTTCTCCAGGCTCACGCGGCCGTCCTTCTCCACGTCCAGGTAGGTGACGCGCGCGCCACCCGTGGGCATCTCCGCCCACTTCTTGTACGTGTCGTCCGCGTCCAGGTTGAACTTCACCGCCAGCTCGGGAACCTCTTCCGGCGTGACGTCGCGCTCGGCCAGCTGGCCCAGGCGCAGGAGCTTGAGCTCGTCCAGGCGCTCCTGGCGCACGCGCTCCAGGCGCTTGCAAGTGTCCAGGACGGCCTTGTGCTCCGTCTTCAGGGTGATGATGTGGTCGCCCTTGGACTTGTAGAACTCGATGACGCCCTTGATGGCCAGGTTGTCGGACTCGGTGGCGCCGGAGGTGAAGACGATCTCCTTCTCCGACGCGCCGATGAGGTCCGCCACCTGCCGGCGCGCCTTCTCCACCGCGGCCTCGGCCTTCCAGCCGAACGCGTGATTGCGGCTGGCCGCGTTGCCGAAGTCCTCGCGGAGGTAGGGCAACATCGCCTCCAGCACCCGCGGATCGAGCGGGGTGGTCGCGTGGTTGTCCATGTAGATGGGCAGGCTCAGCATGAAGTCCTCAGGAAGAAGTGACGCAGGAGGGTGGAACACCCCTCCGCTCCCCGGCGACGCGGTGGGTCCGCGCGCAGCGGCAGGGTCTACATGGGCCCACATGAATGTGGACCGGACTGGTCAATTATAAAATCGACCCCCCTCGGGTCAAGGGAACATGGGGTCCAGGGGCCCTGTCCGCGACGCACCAAGGTCGTGGGACGCGCCGGCCTGGTCCAACGCTCCTCCAGAGTGGAGCACTCCGGCTGCGCCGGATTGGAGCGGGGTGAGCCGAAACAGCGCTTCGCGCGCCCATAAGTGCCCGTTTCGTGGCACCCCGGGGCATGGCCGGGCGCCTGCACTGGAGACAGCGCGGAGGGTGCCAGACATGAGCGCCAACGCGAAGTCGCAGGCCCGGAGCAACGCCCAGGACACGCAGCAGGACGGGACGGGGCGGCCGTCGCTGGTCCGCCTGGAGGGTGGGCTGGATCGCTCCCGCTACGTGGACGGCTGGCGGGCGGGCAAGCCCGCGGAGGACCCCGACAAGGTGAAGAAGTGGGGGCTCATCACCGCGCGGCCCAGCGAGTTCCTCATCCACATGCGCCGGGGGCGCGTGCGCGAGGTGAGCGGCCAGGGCGCGAGCTGCTTCAAGCTGCCGGGGGACTCGGTGGCCATCGTGCCCACCAGCATCCAGCGGTTCCAGTTCACCGCGGATCAGGTGACGAGCGAGAAGGTGGGCGTGGCGGTGACGGGCCTGGCGGTGTACCGCATCGCGGATCCGCTGGTGGCCTTCCGGATGCTCAACTTCAGCTACCCGGAGCGCGCGCAGGAGAAGCTGGCGGAGCTGCTCGGGGAGATGTTCGTGGGCGCGGCGCGCCGGCTGGTGGCGAACCTCACCGTGGAGGAGTGCCTCACCCGGCGCAAGGAGGGCATCGCGGCGGAGCTGATGCGGGAGATTGCTCCCGTGCTCTCCGGACGGGGCCGGCTGGAGGACCGCACCGACGTGGGCTGGGGCGTGCTGCTGGACACGATTGAAATCCAGGACGTGCGCGTCCTGTCCTCCTCGGTCTTCGAACACATGCAGGCCCGCTTCCGCCGGGAGCAGGAGCGGCAGGCGCGCGAGGCGGAGCTGGCCAAGGAGCGCTTCGTGCGGCGCGAGGAGACGGAGGCCGAGCGCGTGCTCAACCTCCAGAAGCTCGCCGCGCGCGAGGAGGTCCGCCAGCGCACCCAGGCCACGGAGGAGCAGGCGCAGATGGAGCAGCTCGCGCAGGAAGCGCGGCTGGCCCAGGCGAAGATGGAGCAGGCGCGTCAGCAGCAGCAGGAGCGCACCTCCGTGGATCGTGAGGTGGCGCTCGCGAAGCTGACCGCGCAGGAGGAGGTCCGCACGCGCACGGAGGCGCTGAAGGAGCAGGCCCGGCTGGAGTCGTTGGCCACGGACGCGCGCCTGGAGGAGGCGCGGCTCACGAGTGAACGGCAGCTCGCGTACAACCGCGCGCAGGGTGAGCTGGAGGAGCTGCGCTGGGAGCAGGAGGCGGAGGCCGCCAAGGCGCAGGTGGAGTTGGAGCGGCTGCGCCGCCAGCAGGAGGCGGAGGCCGCGCGTCACGAAGTCCAGCTCGCCGTGGCCCGGCAGGAGGCCGAGCAGCTGTCCGCCCGGCTCCAGGTGCTGTTGGCGAAGCAGTCCATCGCGGAGGCGGAGGCCGGCATCGCGGAGCTGGAGCTGCGGCGCACCCGCGCGCAGCAGGGGCTGGAGATGGAGCGCGCGCAGACGCTGCGTGACATCGAGAACTCGGTGAGTCCGGAGGTCATCCAGTTGACGTTGGCGCAGCAGCTGCCGCAGGTGGCGGCGGCCTTCCAGCAGCGGATGGGCGAGGTGCACGTGACGGCGGTGGATGGAGCGAACCCCTTTGGCTACATCGCCGCCGCCGTGGAGGGCGTGATGGGGCTGGCGCGCTCCGCGGGGCTGAAGGTGCCTGCCGCCCCCGCGCAGATGCCGGCGGGGTAGCCGCGTCCCCGGCCTCCGCATATAGAAGGGAGCCTCCGAAGGTCCGGACGCGCGGAGGCGTAAGGCACGCATGGACACGAAGAAGCTGACGCTGGCAGCGGTGGTGGCGGGAGTGGCGGTGGCGGTGGTGCCGTGGCTGTTGCCCACGGGGCCGAGCGCCGGGCTGGACGCGGCCCGGTTCCTGGAGTCGGGGAACCTCGCCTGGGGCGCGCTGGTGGTGTTCGCCGGCGGCCTGCTCACCGCGCTGACGCCGTGCGTGTACCCGCTCATCCCCATCACCGTGTCGGTGTTCGGCGCGAGGAAGGCGGAATCGCGGGGCCGCTCGCTGGCGCTGACGACGTCGTACATCGTGGGCATGGGCGTGGTGTTCAGCGCGCTGGGCGTGCTGGCGGCGAAGACGGGCCAGGCCTTCGGCTCCATGCTGGGCAGTCCCGTGGTGGTGCTGGGGCTGGCGCTGTTCCTGCTGCTCTTGGCCTCGTCGATGTTCGGCGCGTTCGAGCTGGCGCTGCCGTCGTCCATGCAGACGAAGCTGAGCAACGTGGGCGGCGCGGGCATCGCGGGCGCGTTCGTGATGGGCAGTGTGTCCGGGTTCCTGGCGGCGCCGTGCACGGGGCCGGTGCTCACGGGCCTGCTGGCCTTCGTGGCGAAGTCCGCCAACACGACGCTGGGCGCGACGCTGCTGTTCATCTACGCGCTGGGCATCGGCGTGCCGTTCTTCCTCATCGGCGTGTTCACCGTGCGCCTGCCGCGCGGTGGCGTGTGGATGGAGTGGGTGAAGAGCGTGCTGGGCATCATGCTGGTGGCGCTCGCGTTCTCGTACGTGAAGGACGCCTTCCCCTGGGCGCGCGACACCGTGAAGGCGCTGGGCGCCGAGGTGGGGCAGGTGCCCGGCGCGGTGCTGGCCGCGGTGCTGGTGGTGGTGGGCGTGCTGGTGGGCGCGGTGCACCGCTCGTTCAAGGAGGGCGCGCGCGACTTCGGCTTCAAGGCGCTGGGCGTGGCGCTGGTGGTGGGCGCGCTGGTGTTGCGCGGCGGAGCGCTGGACGCGCGGCCCACGGGTGAGCTGTGGGTGCGCATGGGGCTCCAGGAGCACCCCGTGGCGCCGTCCTGGCAGTGGCACCACGTGATGCCGGCGAAGAAGGCGACGTTCGACGCCAGCCAGTTCGAGCAGGTGCTCGCGGCGGCGAAGAAGGAAGGCCGTCCGGTGCTCATCGACTTCTTCGCGGACTGGTGCGCGGCCTGCAAGGAGCTGGACCGGCTGACGTATCCGTCCTCGGAGGTCATCACCCAGGCAGAGGACAGCCGCTTCCTCACCATCAAGATCGACGCGACCAACAGCGAGGACCGCCTGGACGCGCTGATGGAGCAGCTGGGCGTGGAGGGCCTGCCCACGGTGGCCTTCGTGAACCCGGACGGCACCGTCCTGACGAAGCCGCGCGTAACGGGCTTCCTGGAGCCCGTGCCCTTCGCGGCGGAGATGCAGAAGGTCCTGCAGTAGGTCGCTAGAGGTAGTTCGCCCAGCCCAGCCGGCCGCGGCTCGCGAGCACGCGCTCAATCATCAGCTCGTGCAGCGTGAGCAGCGGCTTCGCGAGCTCCTCGCCTTCCAGTCGCGCGAGCGCTCCGGCCATGGCCTCCAGCGTGGACATCCCGTCCGGGTGCGGCGGCTTGCGCAGGCGGCGCGTGTCCGGCGCGGGCGGCGGCAGCCTCATGCCCGGCAGCCGGCGCAGGGCGGGGACGCGCTGCACCATGCGCCGCGCCTGTGCCCAGCTCCCATCGATGACCACGAGCCGCTTCGGCGGAGGACCCTCCGCTTCCGGTGCATCCGGGAACAGGAGCCACGTGTCCGGCGTGTTCAGCACCGACGCGTCGAAGGGCGCTCCGGGCGCTCCATAGGACACGATGTGGCAGCGGGGCAGGGCGAGCGCCGCGATGCGCGCCGTGTTGGTGCTCTTCTGCGACTCCTTGTTGTGCCGGATGATCAGCAGCTCCGTGCGCGTGGGGATGACGGGCACGTCCGCGCACAGGCACAGGGCCGTGGGCAGGTAGCACCGCTCACAACGGCCCGACAGGTCCTCCGGGGTGCTCGACCTCATTTCGCCGCGGTGCGGTAGCGCTCCATCAGGGCCCGCGCCTCACGCAGCTTCTCCTCGACGAAGAGGTCGTCCGCGTCCGGCTCGTATTCGGCGTCCGGCGGATCCAACTGGAAGAGGGCGGACAGGCTCGCGGGGGCGACCTCCAGCCACTCGGACGTGCGGGTGAGCGCGGCCTGCCTCCGCCCGGCGAAGGTCTCCGGACCGTCCTCCGGGCCGCACCGGCAGATGCGCGCGGAGTCCCCGGACACGTCCACGTAGAGCCCCAGCACCTCCGCGTCCACCTCCGCGGCCAGCGCGCAGGTGGCCTCGCTGACGTAGGCCGCCATGGCCTGCGCCGCGGAGCGCTCCGTCAGCGAACGCACCAGGTAGACCTGCCACCCGGCCTCCGTGAGCGCCCCGGCCTCACTCAGTGGGGCCAGCTCCGCCGGCGGTGCCTGGATGCGCGACAAGAGCCGGCGCACCGGGACCTCCAGCCGCTCGAGCCGGGCGTTTGACGCGGGGCAGAAGAAGACCACGCGGTACTCTCGGCTGTCGGCGGCGGTTTCCATGGGCATACGGCGGTGGCCCAAGAGGACCAAAGGACTCCCCAGGCATGCAAGGGGGGAGTTGCGCCCGAGGACGCTTCCCCGTGCCCCAGGGGGCCTCCCCCAGGCCGGGAACACGACGCGGCGGGACACGTCCCCCCGCCTGACGCACCAGGAGATGCCACCGCCCCCCGCGCCCACCGCGGATCCGCGTCCACGAAAACGCGCCAGCCCCCAGAAAGCCGCTGGGGCATGCTGGACGCCTATTTTCCGCCCCGTTTTTTCACGCCGGGTCCGGCACGCGCCACCCGGAGGCAAGTCACACCCATGGAGAGACATTGAAACGGGGAGTGCCTGGATGTCTGTCTATTCCATGCAAGGAATTGGCGCCTGCTTGAAGTGTTTCAGCCGTACTGGCCGCCGTGACTTGGGAAGAAGCGCGACAGCGTTTGTCGCATCCGTGAGAAAAAAAGAATCCGGCCCTCGGCGTTCTCTGGAGGGAAGGGAGGCGGTCGCATGGTGCCAGGGAGGGAGGAGCCGCCAGTCCGGGAGGGCTCTGGAGGGGAATTCGCCGCGTTCGCGATCCGCCATCAGCCGGTGCTGGTCGCCATCGCGCGCAATGTCTGTGGCAAGAGTGCCAGTGATTGCGACGACCTGGTGCAGGACGTGCTCTTGCGCGCGCTCCTGCAGTGGGAGCGGCTCAAGCGTTGGCCGGAGCCCGCGCGCCGTGCGTGGCTGGTGCGCGTGCTGCACAACCGGTTCCTGGACCAGTGCCGCCGCCAGGGCGCGGAGACGGACCGCCGGGTGGACCTGCACAACGTCCACATGCTCTTCGAGGACCCGGAGGACGCGCCGGAGCCCGAACAGTGGGAGTGCGTCACGGAGGACGAGCTGCGCCAGGCCGTGGCGCGGCTCAACGAGAAGCTGCGCCAGGCGTTCGAACTGCATGCGCGGGGCCTGCGCCATGCGGAGATTGCCCGGCGGATGAACACCCCCAGCGCGGGAACGGTGGGCACGTGGCTCTTCCACGCCCGCCGCCGCCTCAAGGCCATGCTCCACGACACCGCGGAACGCCGCCGCCAGGAGAGGGAACGATGAGCACCGCGTGTGAAGACCTCCAGCCCTTCCTGGACGGGAGCCTGTCCGCCGAGGACCAGCGCCGCGTCCGGGGCCACCTGGCCACCTGCGACGTCTGCGCCCGCCGCTTCCACGACCTCCTGCAACTGGAGATGCTCGCGAGGCTCGCGCTGGAGGACCCGGCGGAGAGCGAGCGCTGGGTGTCCGCCCGCCAGGCCCGCGAGACGGTGCCCGGGTCCGACTGGGACGACGTGCCGGAGAACTGGCCCGGGGACGTGCTCGCCGCGCAGGTGCCCCCACCTCCGGAGCTCGAAGGCCGGGCCTGGCACCAGGGCGCCCGCCGCTTCCGCCGCCGCTGCCCGGGGTGCGCCAACTGCTGCCCGTGGTTCGCGAAGACGGAGGCGGTGGAGGCCGTCAGCGCGCCGCGCCTCCCGTGCCCGCGCACCAGCCGCTCGGGCGCGACGCTGCTGCGCCCCCGCACGCGCCGCTGAAAACGCGGGCCCTCGCCGCCTGCTCCTCCCTGGGGGGCAGGCGGGGGAGCCAGCGGCGAACGCTGTCAGCGGAATCCACCAAGGATTGCTTCCGCTCGCGTTTCGCAAGGGACGGGAGGTGGCCTCGTGACTCCAGGCCCTGACGCGTGATGGATCTCTGGTGCAAGAAGCTCTACCGGTTCCTGGATGGGGAGCTGGAATCGGGGGACGAGGAGCACTTCCGGCTCCATCTGGCCCTCTGCCGTGCGTGCGCCAGCGGGCTGCATGATGCGATGCAGTTGGAGATGCTCAGCGTCCAGGCCCTGTGTGGCGCGGTGGCCCACAACGACGCGCCACCACCGCCTGCCCTCGTCCGCGGGCCGTTCCGCTTCGCGTTGCCGCGCGGCAGATGGCGGCATGCGATGGGGGCGGTGCTGGCCATGGGACTGGGAGCGCTTACCGCGGTCATGACGGGGGACGGCTTCCGGCCGAAGGACGCGTGGCGGGCGGATGCGTCCGCGCGGGAGCTGGAGGCGCGCATCGCGTACCCGGCCGCGGACCGCTACCTCCCCTACGTTCCCGTCCGGACAGGGGCGGGGGGCGGAGTGGCGCTCGCGACCGAACCGCCGGTGCCCCTGCGGACCCTGGCGGCGCTGGAGGAGCGGGGGGACCTGCACGGCATCGCGGCGGCCTACCTGGTGCGCGGCGAATTGCGTCAGGCGTCGGACTTCCTGTCTCGCAGCGCCCCCTCGCTGGACCGGGACAGCGACCGGGCCGTGGTGGCGATGGCGGCGGGGGATTCGCGGGGCGCCCTGGGGCTGCTCGAAGGCGTGTTGCGTCAGGCACCGGACCATCCCCAGGCCCTGTGGAACAGGGCGCTGGTGCTTCGGGCCATGGGCCTCCCGCTCCAGGCGGCGGAGGCCTTCGAGGCCGTGGCTCGCCGGGGGGAGCCGGGGTGGAGCGAAGAGGCCGGAATCCGGGCCCTGGCGCTCCGGCAGGGGGGCGCCTTCTTGAAATGATTAGGGACGACCCAAGGATTCTGGCGATCGGCGTCTAATTATCGAGGCGCGGCGTGGCGGCGGCGGGGTGGACGGCAAGACACCGCACCCGGGGGGACGCGATGTACCGCATCGATGCGTGGAGCCAGGGGGACGGCGAGCTGTGGGCGCCAGGTTCCAACGGGGGCGCGGGCGTGCGGCCGGAGGACGAGGCCCGGGAGACGAGGGGGGACCGGGTCGAGGAG
>NZ_RAWP01000072.1:0-52467 GCF_003668935.1 Corallococcus sp. AB032C
GAGGGGCGCGGCGCCGCGCCCCTCCGGGCCGGTGAAGTGGGGCGAAATCGAGGGGCGGGTGGTGCTGACCGGGACGCCTCCCCAGGCCCCCAGCGCGCCGACCACCGCCACCGTCGCCAGCGTGTGTGGCGACCAGGCGGAGGACCGCTCGCTCGTGGTGGGGGGCGAAGGGGCCCTGGCCTACGCCGTGGTGTCGCTCCAGGACGGCGCCGCGCTCGCTGAACCGGAGACGCCCGCGCCGCAGCCCGTGCTGGACCAGAAGCAGTGTCACTACGAACCGCCCGCGCTCGCGGCGAAGGCCGGCGGCGAGCTGCTGCTGCGCAACTCCGACCCGCTGGTGCACAACGTGCGCGCCCAGTCCGGGACGAACCGTTCTGTCTTCAACGTGGCCATGCCCCTGGAGGGCATGACCCTGCGCCGCCCCCTGCCCGCCGAACCGGGCACCGTCCAGGTCCGCTGCGACGTGCACCCCTGGATGCGCGCGGTGGTCCGCACCTTCAACCACCCGTACTTCACCACCACCACCCCGGACGGACGCTTCCGGATGCGCGTCCCGGAAGGGGCCCACACGCTCGTCTTCTGGCACGACCGGCTCCCCGAAGCGTCCCGGACCGTCACCGTCCGCGCGGGGGAGACCGTCCAGGTCGATCAGAGCTGGGGTGTGGAAGCACTGCGTCAGGCCGGCTCGGGGAAATAGGGCGTCCCTGACAGCGTTGTCGCGTCTGGCCCCGAGGCAACGAAATCGTGGGCCAGGGGTTCCGTATAAGTGCCGGGAAGCACGCCCCTTGTTCAGACTTCTGTCTTGGTGGCAAAATTGCTTTCTCGGAAGCCAACACTTCCGCCTGAGGGGGAGTCGCGATGCATCAGACCAGGAAGCAATCCACGGTCGCCGTGGAGGTGGAGCGCTTGCCCATGGGGGCGCGCCGCAAGGACGCCCGGCCGGTGGGCATGCAGGAGATGGGGCCCAACCTCTACGAGAAGATCGAGAGCGCGCTCACCGAGCTGTCGCTGGCGTCCTCTCATGAGCGCCTGAGCGGCAGCTGAAGCGCCTGGGCGGCAGCTGAGAAATGACACCCCGGAGCGGTGTGGGCCCCTGGGGAGGGACCCCCGTCTCCGGTCAGGCCGTTTCCGGGTCGGTGGCGGCCTCAGGGGCAGGAAACGGCAACGGGGCCCGCCCGAACAGCTCGGGGGACCCCTGATGATGCAGGCGTGAGGGCGACCTTACAGGTCGTCGTCGTCAGCGGCCTCGGTGGTGGACTCGGCGTCCTCGTCCTCACCGAAGGTCTCAAGGTTCTCCTCGTCCTCCTCGGCCGCGGGCGTCTCCTCGGGCTCGGGCTCGATGACCTTCGGAGCTGCCGCCAGACGGCCGCGCCGGCCCTCGGTGGGCTTGGCGACCACGTTTTCCCGCTGATCCGCCCCACACTTGGGGCAGATGGGGTCCGGCTTCTTCATGTCGTAGAACTTCGTCCCGCACTTGAAGCACGAGTGCTTGGTCCCGAGATCCTTCGCCGGCATGCGCCACCCTCGTAGAAGCCTGGAGTGAAACCGAGGGCGGCTGAATAGATGGGCCGAAGAACAGAGTCAACCGTGTGTTTGCGCGGGAGATTTCTGGCGGTAGCATCCCCGCCGGTTTCCCCCGAGAGCCGGACGCCCCCTTTGAACTTCACCTGCGACAATTGCCAGAAGCGGTACTCCATTGCGGACGAGAAGGTCCGCGGCAAGACGGTCAAGGTCCGCTGCAAGAACTGCCAGAACGTCGTCACCGTGGAAGGGCCCGCCGAGGAGGAGAGCACCCGCGTGGTGTCGCTCGCCGACGTGGAGCGCATCCGGGCCCAGGAGCGTTCGCTGGCGGGAGGTGGCGCCGCCGCCGCGCCCGCGCCAGCCTCCGCTCCGGCACCGGTGTCCGCCGCGGCAGTTCCTACGCCCTTGGCCAAACCTCCTGCGTCGGCCCCCCAGACGCCCTGGGACGATGAGCCCACGCGCACCGCGCCTCCCCGCCAGACGGCCGGGGCACCGTGGTTCGTGATGGTGCGCAACAAGCAGGAGGGCCCGCTGGACGAGTCGGCCGTGGCTGATTGGATGGCCGCGGGCACCATCAGCGCGCGCAGCTTCTTCTGGCGCCAGGGCATGCCGGACTGGAAGCGCGGTTCGGACATCCCGGAGCTGGCCGCGTTGCTCGCGCCCGCCGCGGCGCCGGAGCCTCCGCCTCCGCCCCCGGAGCCGCCGCCCGCGGTCGCCACACCGCGCGCCCCGCCCGCCCGCCGCGAGCCGGAGCCCCAGCAGCCCTTCTACGCGGAGAACGAGCCCGGCCCGTCCGAGGACGACAACAACGGCGACTTCGATCGCGACGGCGACGAGGACGAAGGCACGCTCTACGGCAACAACCGTGCGGCGCCTGCCCCGGTGCCCACGCCCGCCCCGCGCCGCGCGGTGGCAGCGCCCGTGGAGGAGTCCCCCGCGGCGAGCGGCGCGCCCCTCAACGAGCTGTTCTCCGACCTGGACCTGCCCGGCAACCGGGGCGACGGCTCGGACGAGGAGGACCTCGGCCAGGACGAGACGCGCGAAGACCCTCGCAACGACGAGGAGGAGGAAGAGGACGCGCGCCAGGCGCAGGACTCGAAGGCCGCGCGCAAGCGTCCGGTGGTTCCTGCCCGCCGTGGCAGCCCGCTGAAGGTGGTGGCGCTGGTGCTGGTGCTGCTCATCGTCCTGCCGGCGGTGGCGCTGTTCGGCCTGTCGGCGGCGGGGATGCTGCCTCCCGCCCTCGCGGACATGGTCAACAAGGTGACCGGCAAGGCGCCTCCGCCCGCTCCGGCTCCGCGTCAGGCCGCTCCCGCTCCGCGCGCCGCCGAACCCGTGGCGCCTCCTCCGGCCGCCGCCGAGCCCTCGGCTCCTCCGCAGGGCACCGCGGCGGATGGCGAGGCCACGGCTCCGGCGGCGGAAGGTTCCACGCCGTAGCCCACGCGTGAGGTGGGCCTGCTTTCCGCGCGACGCGGTGGGCAGGCCCTCCCGCCACGTCCTGCTCCGGCCGGGTACTCCGGCACGTCGAGCAGGACGCTCCGGCTCAGAGGTCGAAGTCGCCCGCGGGCGGCTTCTTGCCGCGCATCGCCTGTTCCCTCGCGGCGCGGACGTCAGCGCGCAGGGCGTCGGTGGCTTCAACGTCCACCGTCCCTGTCTCCAGGTCCACGACGTCTCCTTCGCGCACGCCGGAGGGCAGGGTGTCCAGCGCGCGGGTCACCTGCTGGCCGTCCACCACCAGCACGGCGACGTCGTCCTCGATGCGGTCCACCGTGGCCCTGGACCGGGGCTTCGTCTTCTTCGTCACGGGTCGCAGTCTCCCGCGGGCTTGCGGCCCGACTTCAATGCTGCGTCACGCGTGCTCCACGTGAGCAGGTTCTCATCGTTGATGAGCCTCACGCTCCGGCAGGTGGACTTGTGGAAGATGCGCTTGTTCTTGCTCGCCATGTAGTTGCCCGTCATGGACGTGGACGTGCTGGTGGACGAGCGCACCGCCTTGGGAGGGGCCGCCTCCGTCCGCGTGCCCTTGCGCGCGATGGGCAGGTCATCCACGTCCGTCACGTTGCTGACGCGGGCCTTGCTGTCACGCGGGGTCTCGGCGACACGCGCGGGCTCCGTTCGGATGGCGGGCGGCTCGGTGGGCGCGGGCTTCACCACGGGCGCGGGCTTCGCCGTCCGCACCAGCGCCGGGCGCGGATCCAACCCCGGGAAGACGCGCCGCGTGCCGCCGGGCTCGCCCGGTGTCGGACGCTGGAGCGACAGCTCGAACTGCTTGCCGTCGCTCACCGCGTGCACCTCTCCGTTCACGTCCGTCCGGAAGGCCTTCGCATCCACGCCGCGCAGCCGCGCGAGGAGCTCCTTCACCTTCGGGTTCTTCCCCTGGCTGTCATCCCCGCTGATCACCGCCGCCTGCGGCCGCACCTCCTCCAGGTACGCCTGCGAGTTCGCCCCCTCCACGCCCGGCGAGGCGACCTTCAGCAGCGTGGCGGAGGACAAGAGCCCTCGCTCCAGCAGCCGGGCCTCCGTCTCCCCCCGCGCGCCGCCCGCGAAGACGACCGACGTGTCGGCGTACGTCAGGCGCAGCACGATGGAGTTCGCCGCGTTGCGCCCCTCCGCGTCCGGGGCCTCCTTCAAGAGCGGCTCCGCGGGCGCCCGGGGCCAGAGCACCGTGAGGTTCACCCCGTCCTCCAGCGTCAGCCGGACCAGCTCCTTGGGCGCGGACGACGGCGGCGCGGGTGACAGAATCTGGACCCCTCGCGAGCCCACCGCCGTCAGCAGCGCGTCGTAGGCCTTCGACGTGTCCGGCAGCTGCGGTTCCATCAGCCGCCGCGCGCCCACGCGCTTGAGCACCGCCTCCAGCGCGCCGTGGTGCTTTGGATCCGGCTGGGTGAGGACCACCAGGTCCAGCTCGCGGCGCAGCAGCTCCGGCAGCCGGTTCACCAGGTGCGACTCGGCGGACGCGGGGCCGGAGTCCACCAGCACCGTGTTGCCTCGCGGCGTGACGATGAGCGCGGCATCCCCCGCGCCCACGTCGAAGAAGTACACGTGGAGCTTCCCGTCCGGCGCGCCGCCGAAGTAGCGCGACTTCTCCGGGGGCTTCTGCGCGGGTGGCGCGGACGGCTGCTGCTGACAGGCCAGGGAGGCGAGCAGCAGCCCCACTCCCAGCGCGATGCGGGCCTTCATGGATGACAATCCTCGGCGGGGCGGCGCTCACGCAGGGCGTCGGCGCGGCTGGGGTAGACGGTGCGCTCGTTCTTCGAGCGCTTCAGGGTCTTGCAGTTCTCGCTGTGGAACACCTTGCTGCCCTTGAGCGACACGTAGCGCTCGCCCGTGGCTTCGGACGTGCCCGTGGGCGTCGTGGGCTCCACCGGCTTCCGCGTCCGGGACGTGCCGGGCTCCGGTTCCTTCGCCGTGGAGCGGCTGGAGCGGCCGTGGGGCGTGGGTTCGATGGGGCCGAGCGCCACCGGGCTCCCCGCCTGCTGCGTGCCGGACAGGCTGGTGGCCCCGGAGGCGCCCTTCGTCGAGCGCAGCGTCACGGTCGTGCCGTCACTCACCGCCAGCACCTCGCCGTCCTGGTCGGTGCGGAAGGCGCGGGCGCGCACGTCGCTCAGGCGGCCCAGGACCTCCGGGCTCGGGTGTCCGTAGTCGTTGCCCACGCCGCAGGAGATGACCGCCGCCTGAGGCTTCACGCGCTCCAGGAAGGCCGCGGTGGAGGAGTGCTTGCCGCCGTGGTGCGCCACCTTCAGCACCGTGGCGGTGAGGTCCACGGGCTTCTGCAGCAGCACCTCCTCCGTGGGCGGCTCCGAGTCACCCGTGAAGAGGAACGCCGTCTTCCCATAGGTGAGCTTGGTGACGATGGAGTTCGCGTTCGGGTCCGAGCGCGTGCTCGCGAGGAACGGCTCCTGGGGCACGCGCGGCCAGAGCACGGTGAGCGCCACGCCTTCGCCCAGGCCCACGGTGAGCAGCGTCTGGGGCGAGTTGGCGTTGGGCTCAGGGCTCATCACCTGGCCCACCTCGCGGCCCACGAAGTCCAGCAGGTCGCGGTACGCCTCGCTCGGGTGGTCGAAGCCGGGGTCCATGAAGCGCCTGGCGCCCACCGCCTTCACCGCCGCGCGCAGCCCGCCCAGGTGGTCCAGGTGTGGGTGGGTGAGGATGACCAGGTCCAACGGGCCCTTCACCAGCTCGCGCAGCCGCGCCGCCAGCCGCGTGCCGGCCTCCGGAGGCCCTCCGTCGATGAGCACCGTCTTGCCCGTGGGCGACACGATGAGCGCCGCGTCCCCCTGGCCCACGTCGAGGAAGTAGACCGAGAGCCGGCCCGGGGCAGGGGAGGGCAGGGCCGCGGAGGCCGGAGCCGCCGCGTGGCCCGGCACCGCCGCGAGGAAGAGGACAAGGAGTGCGAGCAGCCGCGCGAAGACCTTCACGGGATGGAACTCTACAGCCCCGCTCCCCTTCGCGGCACCCCGTGCGTTGATCGGGCACTCCCACCTCCCGCGAGCGCTTCCCCGAGGGCCGGGAGTGGGCTAAGGGGCGCGGCATGCCGTCCGACGCCGAAGCCTTCTTCACCGTCCTGGAAGAGCTGGTCGACCAGGCCCGTCATCGTCTGCATGCCTGGAAGGTCCAGCAGGAGGCGGTACCGCCCGCGCCCGCCGCCATCCTGAACCCGGAGCCCCCGCGCCCGCCCGGCGTGAAGACCGCCACCGCGCGCGTGGACCCGGCCACCCTCGTGAAGGCCTCGGAGCTGGCCCCGTACATCGACCACACGCTGCTCAAGCCGGAAGCGCGCGCCGAGGACGTGGTGCGCGTGGCCGAGGAGGCCCGCCAGTACGGCTTCGCCACCGTGTGCGTGAACAGCTGCCACGTGGCCACCGCCGCGCGCGTGCTGGCCGGTTCGAACTCCGTGCCCATCGCCGTGGTGGGCTTCCCCCTGGGGGCCGCGCTGTCGTCCGCGAAGGCCTTCGAGGCGCGTGAGGCCATCCGCGCGGGGGCCCGTGAAATCGACATGGTGCTCAACCTGGGCGCGCTCAAGGCGCACGACTACCAGCGCGTGCACCAGGACATCGCCGCGGTGGTGGAGGCCAGCCACCCCATCCCCGTGAAGGTCATCCTGGAGACGGGCCACCTCACGGACGAGGAGAAGGTCGTCGCGTGCGCGCTGTCCAAGGCCGCGGGCGCCGCGTTCGTGAAGACGTCCACCGGCTTCGGGCCCGGCGGCGCCACGGTGAAGGACATCGAGCTGATGCGCGCGGTGGTGGGCGACGACGTGGGCGTGAAGGCCTCCGGCGGCGTGCGCTCCGCCGAGGACGCCGTGAAGCTCATCCGCGCGGGCGCCAACCGCCTGGGTGCTTCCGCGTCCGTGGCCATCGTCACCGGGCAGATCTCCACCGCGCAGTACTGACCTTGCCGGAGCACGCACCGTGACCCCGAAGCAGCGAGAGGACTTCCTGCAGCAGTTGCTCGCGCTCCACGCGGAGCTGACCGGGAAGACGCCCATGCGCATCGAGCCCAACCGCACCGACGAGGCGCGCGTGGGCGGCGACGAGGATGAGCAGCCCCTCAACGAGATGATGCAGGCCATCGCCTCCAGCCGGAACCGCAACACCGACGGCACGCTGGCGCGCGTGGTGAAGGCCCTGGGAAAGCTGCGCGAGGACCCGGACTCCTTCGGCGACTGCGAGGAGTGCGGCGACGAGATTCCCATGGGCCGGCTGAAGGCCATGCCCTACGCGGAGTTCTGCGTCGCGTGTCAGAACAACAAGGATGGCCCCAAGGGGCCGGTGCGCCGCAAGCACCTCACCGATTACAAGGGCTGAACGCCCCTCTTCAACCACGAGGCAACGCGCGATGGACACGACCGGACTCAGGGAGCGGGCGGAGGCCTGGCGCAAGGCGGATCCGGATCCGGAGACCCAGGCGGAGCTGGCCAATGTGCTCGCGAAGTCGGACTGGGCGGACCTGGCGGACCGCTTCGCGCAGGACCTGGAGTTCGGCACGGCCGGCCTGCGCGGCGTGCTGGGCGCCGGACCCAACCGGATGAACCGCGCCGTCGTGCGCCGCACCACCGCGGGCCTGGCGCGCTACCTCAAGGCCACCGTGCCGGACGTCACCACGCGCGGCGTGGTGGTGGGCCGTGACGCTCGCCGCTTGAGCAAGGAGCTGGCGGAGGACACCGCCGCCGTGTTCATCGCGGAGGGCATCCCCGCGCACGTCTTCCCGGAGCCGGTGCCCACGCCCGTCACCGCGTTCGCCGTGCTGCACCTCAACGCCGCCGCCGCGGTGATGGTGACCGCCAGCCACAACCCGCCCGAGTACAACGGCTACAAGGTCTACTGGGGCAACGGCGCCCAAATCGTCCCGCCGCAGGACGTGGGCATCGCGGACGCCATCGCGAAGGTGGAGCCCGCCAATGAAGTCCCCCTGCTCACGCCCGCGCAAGGGCGCGCGAAGGGACTGTGGCGCGACCTGCCGGAGGACGTGGGCCACGCGTACCTGCGCGCCATCCTGGACCTGCGCCTGTACCGCAAGGGCAGCGACACGCTGTCCCTCGTCTACACCGCCATGCACGGCGTGGGCGGCGCGTGGGCGGCGCTGGCGCTCAAGGAGGCGGGCTTCCCGCGCGTCACGCCGGTGGCCGAGCAGCAGCAGCCCGACGGCCGCTTCCCCACCGTGCGCTTCCCGAACCCCGAAGAGCCGGGCGCCATGGACCTGTCCATCGCCACCGCGGAGCGCGTGAAGGCGGACGTGGTGCTGGCCAACGACCCGGACGCGGACCGGCTGGCGGTGATGGCGCGGGATGCCTCCGGGAAGCTGCGCCTGCTCACCGGCAACGAGGTGGGCGTGCTCCTGGGCCACTACGTCCTCACGCAGGGGACGAAGCGCGCGCGCCCGCACGTCGTCACCACCATCGTGTCCTCCACGCAGCTGGGCGAAATCGCGCGCGGGCTGGACGCCGCGTACGACGAGGTCCTCACCGGCTTCAAGTGGATCGCCAACCGCGCGCTGGAGCGCACGGCGAAGGAAGGCACGCAGTTCGTCTTCGGCTACGAGGAGGCGCTCGGCTACACCGTGGGCACCGCCACGCGCGACAAGGACGGCGTGGGCGCGGCCCTGGTCGTCGCGGACATGGCCGCGTGGTGCCAGGCGCGCGGCACCACCGTCCTGGGCTACCTGGAGGAGATCCAGCGCCGCTTCGGCCTGCACGTGGGCGCCCAGCGCAACGTGACGCTCCCCGGCGCCGCCGGTGCGCAGACCATCCGCGCCATCATGCAGGCCTTCCGCGCGTCGCCGCCCGCGAACATCGGCGGCACCCCGGTGACGGCCGTGCGCGACTACGAGAAGGGCGAGGGCGGCCTGCCTCCGTCCAACGTCGTCGCCTTCGTGCTGGAGGGCGGCGGACGCGTCACCCTGCGCCCCTCCGGCACCGAGCCGAAGATCAAATACTACTTCGAGCACAAGGAGACGCCCGCCCCCGGCGAGCCGCTCCCACAGGCCCGCCAGCGCGCGGAAGCGAAGCTGGCCGCCCTCATCGACGCCTTTCTTGTGCTGGCCCGTGATCGCGGACAGCCGGCCTGAGTCCTAGGTCCTGAGTCCTGAATCACCCTTCAACTCAACCCACCGGGTCGTGGCTCCCGTGCCGCGGCCCTTCGCTGAAAGGAACCTCGTGAAGCGCTTGATTCCTGGTTTCCTCCTGGCCGTGCTCCTGGCCATCCCCGGCACCGCGATGGCTCGCGGTCAGGGGTGGTCCCTGCTGGCGGCGGAGACCGTCGGCTCCGGCCGCAACGTGTTCAGCGCGCAGATTGGCTACCCGGGCCTGTCGCTGGGCCTGCTGCACGGCGGCTCGGACACCGTCGATATCGGCGGCAAGTTCAGCTTCAACTGGGGCCGTGAGGGCCTGGTGGACGCGTCCGACGCGGGCCTCAAGCTCCAGGGCTGGCTGCGCGTGATGATCGCCCGGACGGACAAGGTGGCCTTCGGCATCACCTTCCAGCCGGGGCCGTTCGTCTACTTCCCCCGAGGGAACACGATGTTCGGCATGGCGCTGCCAGTGGCGTTCGTGGTGGGCATCCCGGTGGGTAGCGCGCTGATGATCAACGCCGGCATCGACGTGCCGTTCAACGTCTACTTCGGCGAGGGCATCGGGCCGGTCATCCCCATCCTCTTCGGAGGCGGCCTGGAGTACTACGTGAACAACAACCTCAACGTGAACTTCAACCTGCGGCTGGGGCCCTCCATCGTCCCGCGCTTCGACGACAGCTACTTCACGATGGAAGCGCTGGCGGGCGTGGCCTACCGCTTCTAGCCGGCGTCACGCGGGCGGGGATGCGTTCCCCGCCCGTGTGGTGGCTTCAAGCAGCTACCAGGACGACGTCTGCTCGGGCAGCTCCACCGTGAAGGTGCTGCCCAGGTTGACGCGGCTCTTCACGGTCAGCTTGCCGCCCATGCTCTCCACCAGGGTGCGCGCCACCGTGAGGCCCAGGCCCACGCTCTTCTCCGGGGCCTTGGTCGTGTAGTACGGCGAGAAGATGGCCTGCATCTCGTCCTCGAAGATGCCGATGCCGGTGTCCTTCACGAAGAGCTGGGGGCCGAACTCGCCGAACATGTCCGGCAGCTCCACGCCCACCTGCACCACGCGCGGCCGGTCCTTCACGTCCTCCACGGCGTCCACCGCGTTGCAGACCAGCTCCGTCACCACCTGCTCCACCTGACGGCGGTTGAACACGACGGCGATGGGGTCCTCCGGCAGCACCGCGCGCACGTCCGCGCGGCCCAGGCGCCCGGCGGCGCGCAGGCGCGACACCACCTCCGGGACCACCTCCCGCAGGTCGAAGCGCTGGATGTCCTTGGGGCCCGAGGGGCCCAGGGACAGCAGGTGCTGGCCGTGCAGGCGCATCTGCTCACCCGCCACGCCCAGCTTGAGGAGCTCCTCCGAGTCCGGCGGCAGCCCCTGGGCGGCGCGGGCGCGCACGTGCTCCAGCGCCCGCTGAAGGCCCACGCCCAGCTGGTCCATCTGCGTGGCCAGGTCCGCGGCCAGCGTGCCCACGCGAGCCAGGCGCTCCATCCTCACCCAGCGCGTGCGCGGGTCCTGGAGCACTTCCTGGACGCCGCCCTGCTCGCGGTGCGCCTTGAGCTCCAGCAGCGTGTGGACGCGCACCTTCAGCTCCAGCGGGTCCAGCGGTTCGGTGGTCAGCAAGTCGTCCACACCTGCCTCCATCACCTCGCGGCGCGTCTGGCGGTCCGCGGAAGGCGTGAGCATGAGGATGGGGAACTGCGGCGGGGAGAGCTCCTCGCGAAGGCGCCGGTACGCGGCCAGGCCCACCGTGCGGGCCCGCTCCACGTCCAGCAGCACCAGGTCCGCGGAGTGGCGCGACACCGCCTCCAGCGCGGCCGTCGTCCCGCGCGCGGGCAGCACGTCGTAGCCCGCCGGCGTCAGGATGGAGCGCACCCGCTCGATTCCGCCGGATTCCACGTCGACCGCGATGACCCGCGGGCGCTGGGGTGACGTCGAGCCTGTTCCCGTCGTCTGCATGTTCATGCCACCCCAGCCTGGAAACCGGGCCGGGCAACGCCCGAAGGCGCTGCCCTGAACCCGGGGGACCGCGTCCCGGAAACGCTCAGGCCTGGATCCTGCGCCTGCTCGCTGTCCGCTACGCAATCCGACATGGTCGCACTCCATGCCAGCGGCATGCCGGACGTCCACCCAACGGCAGATCAGCCCACACTGGAAAGACGGAAAAGCGTGATCCAATAAGGTCAGGGGGTTGGCGGCCCGCTGAAGGATGACCTGACGCATCAGGGCAGGTGAGCGCTTCAGATTTGGCAGGTCGAACCTGACCAAAAGTAAAACCCGACCCGGGTCGTTAATTACCCGTTCCCTCTCAAAATGGTCAGCGGGATTCCTGCTCGAACGGGGTGCCCAGCGCGGCGGGGGCGTGGCCCCGCTGGCCCTGGAGCGCGAGGACGAGGAGGGTCAACAGGTAGGGCAGGGCGAGCAGGAAGCCCTGGGGAACCAGGTCGAGGAGCCAGGGAGCGCTGGAGGCCAGTCCGATTCTCAACGCGTTGCCGGCGGCGAAGAAGAGCGCGGCGGCGAAGGCGCCCACCGGCGTCCAGCGGCCGAAGACCATGGCGGCCAGGGCCATGAAGCCCAGGCCGGAGGGCGTGTGCTGTTCGAAGCGGTCCAGGACGGTGGTGGACAGCACCGCGCCACCCAGGCCCGCCATCATCCCGCCGCCCAGCACCGCGCCCCAGCGCAGGGCGGGCACGGACAGGCCCAGCGTGGCCACCGCGTGCGGCTTGTCGCCCACGGCGCGCAGGCGCAGGCCCAGCGGCGTGCGCGACAGGAGCAGGTGGAAGAGGAAGGGCAGGGTGAGCGCCAGGTACGTGGGCGCCGCGTGGCCGGACAGCGCGCCCAGGAGCGGGACCTGGGACAGGCCCGGGATGTTCCAGCGCGACAGCTGGGTGATGGAGGGCGTGCCGTTGGGGCCGAAGAACGACTCCAGCAGGTAGGTGCCGCCGGCCATGGCCACCAGGTTGAGGGCCATGCCGGAGACGACCTGATCCGACCGCCAGCGGATGCTGAGGAAGCCATGCACCGAGGCGATGCCCGCGCCCGCGGCCATGCCCACCCCCACCGCGAGCGGCGTGGGCATCACGAGCGCCGCCACGGCCGCGCAGAAGGCGCCGGTGCGCATCATGCCCTCCACGCCCACGCTCACCACGCCGGCGCGCTCGGAGAGCATGGCGCCCAGCGCGGCGAACACCAGGGCGGGGGCCGCGTCCAGGGTGGAGAAGAGGAGCGAGTGGAGCACCTCAAACACGGGGCACCTCCGCTCCGGCCTGGGCCGGGCCCTGGGCCTGCGCGCGCTTCTGGCGCCGCTCCAGGAGGGCGAGCCACACCATGCGGCCGGCGACGAAGAGCAGCGCGAAGCCCTGGATGAGCTCCGGGAAGCTCTTGTGCACGCCGAGCAGTTGCATGCGCGTGCCGCCCGCGCGCAGCACGCCGAAGACGGCCGCGGACAGCGCCGCGCCCAGTGGGTGGTTGTTGCCGATGAGCGCGATGGCGATGCCGTCGAAGCCGTACGGGGCGCCCAGCGAGCCCGGATAGCGGCCCTCCGTGCCCAGCACCAGCACCGCGCCCGCCAGGCCCGCCAGCGCGCCCGCGAGCGCCATGGCCCCGCCCGCGCGCCACAGCGTGGGGATGCCGGCGGCGCGGGCCGCTTCCGGGGTGAGGCCCACGGCGCGCGTCTCGTAGCCGGAGCGCGAGCGGGTCAGCCACACCCAGACGCCGAACGCAGCGGCGAGCGCTAGCGGAAAGCCCAGGTTGAGGCGCGAGCTGTCACCCAGGAGCCGGGGCAGCTGCGCGGTGGGGAGGATTTCAGCGGTGCCCGTGATGGACGACGCGCCCTCCGCCACGGCCCGCAGCGGGCCGATGACGAGCCAGTTGTCCACCAGGCTCACCGCCACCCAGTTGAGCATGATGGTGGAGATGACCTCGTGCACGCCGCGCTTGAGCTTCAGCACGCCGGCGATGCTCGCCCACGCCGCGCCCGCCAGCGCCGCCGCGATGAGGGCCAGCGGGACGTGGAGCAGGCCCGGCAGCGACACGTGCGCACCCACGAGCGCCGCGGCCAGCGCGCCCCAGATCATCTGTCCCTGCGCGCCAATGTTGAACAGGCCTACCTTGAAGGCCACCGCCACGGACAGGCCGGTGAGGGTGAGCAGCGCGGCCTTCATCGCGGCCTCGCCCAGGGGGCGCAGCACGGTGGTGGCACTGCCGCCGTCCAGGAACGCGGGCCAGTTGCCCACGCCGCCCCAGAGCATCTGGAGATAGGCGCGCGTGGCGGTGTCCACGTCGCGCGTGATGGCGATGAGGAACCAGCACACCGCGAGCGCCAGCAGCACGGAGAGCACCGACGGCAGCACCTGCCGCATCCGCTCACCCATGGCTTCCCTCCGCGCCCAGCATGCGACGGCCCAGCTCGCGCTCGTCCAGGTCCTTGCGCGGGAAGTGCCCCGTCACGCGGCCTTCGTAGAGGACGTAGACGCGGTCGGACAGGGACAGCACCTCCTCCAGGTCCAGCGACACCATCACCACTCCCGCACCCCGCGCCTTCGCGTCACGAAGGCGTTCATGCACCTGCGCCACCGCGCCGATGTCCAACCCGCGCGTGGGCTGCACGACGACGAGCAGCTTCGGATCCGCGTCCAGCTCGCGCGCCACCACGACCTTCTGCTGGTTGCCGCCGGACAGCGCCTGGAGCGCAACCACCGGGTCGTTCGGGCGGACGTCGTAGGCGCTCAGCAGCTGGTTCGTGCGCTCGCGGCGGCCCTTGAAGTCCACCCACGGCCCGCGCGCGAACGGCGGCTGGCGGTGCCGGCCCAGGGCCACGTTCTCCTCGACGGTCATCGCCTTCACCACCGCGCGGGCCAGGCGGTCCTCGGGGACGTGGCCCACGCCGCGCGCCTTCGCCAGCGCCGGGGTCAGCCCCGCCAGCGGACCGCCGAGCAGCGTGCCTTCGCCGCCGTCCAGCTTGCGCAGGCCCGTGAGCACCTCCGCCAGCTCGCGCTGCCCGTTGCCGTCCACCCCTGCGATGCCGACGATTTCGCCCGCGCGCACGGTGAGGCTCACGCCCTGGAGCGCCGGACGGCCGTTGTCACCCGTGGCCCGCAGGTCCTTCGCTTCGAGCATGACCGGGCCCGTCGAAGTCGCGGGCGCGCCCGGTTCAGCAGGCGCGAGAGGCCCTGCCACCGTCGCGCCGGTAGTGCCGGTGCCCGAAAGACCGCTGGTCGCGACCGCCGTCGCGGGCACGCCGGTCATGGCGGCACCCTTTGAACCTTCACCCACCATCAGCGAGGCCAGCGCGGAGACGGTGGTCTCGCTGGCGCGCACCTCCGCCACGGTGCGGCCCCGGCGCATCACCGCCACGCGGTCCGCCACGCCCAGTACTTCCTTCAGCTTGTGGCTGATCAGCACCACCGTGCGGCCCTGCGCCACCAGCCCACGCATCACCTGCGACAGCTCGTCGGACTCCTGCGGCGTGAGCACGGCGGTGGGCTCGTCCAGGATGAGCACCTGCGCGCCCCGGTGCAGCGCCTTGACGATTTCGACCTTCTGCTGCGAGCCCACCGTGAGCGTGTCCACGCGGGCCCGCGGATCCAACTGGAAGCCGAAGCGCTTCGCCGTGGCCGCCACCTCGTCACAGGCGCGGTCCAGGTCCAGCAGGCCGCGCTTCGTGGGCTCTCGGCCCAGCACCACGTTCTCCGCCACCGTCAGCGAGGGCACGAGCATGAAGTGCTGGTGCACCATGCCAATGCCCTTCGCGATGGCGTCGCGCGGGCTCTTGAAGCGCACCGGCTTGCCGTCCATCAGGAACGTGCCCGCGTCCGGGTGGTAGAGCCCGTACAGCACGTTCATCAGGCTGGACTTGCCCGCGCCGTTCTCGCCCACCACGGCGAGCAGTTCCCCCGGGACGATGTCCAGCGACGCGTCCTCCAGGGACACGCACGACCCGAAGCGCTTCGCGATGTGCTGGAGGGAGATCAGGGCTGCGCGACCTGGAAGGAGGACAGCTCCGCCTGGGTGCCCGGCACGACAATCTTCCCGGCGAGGATCTGCTGCCGCAGTTCCTCCACCTTCTGGAGCGCCTCCGCCTTGCCCGGGAACTCCACGCGCACGTCCGCCATGCCCACGCCGTTCTCCTTGAGGCCCAGCACCTGCTCACCCGCCGTCAGCTTGCCGTCCACCAGCTCCTTCGCCGCCTGGTACACGGCCAGGTCGCTGTGCTTCACCATGGAGGTGAGGATGGCGTCCGGCGCCAGGTGGGACTGATCAGAATCCACGCCAATGGCGAACACCGTCTTGCCCGCCGCGCGCGCCTCCTTCACCGCCTGGATGACGCCCAGGCCGTCCGTGCCCGCCGCGTGGAAGATGACGTCCGCGCCCTTGGCGATGAGGTCCTGCGCCACTTCCTTGCCCGCGGACACGCTGTTGAAGCTGCCCGTGTACACGGCCATCAGCGCGTCCGCCGCCTTCGCGTTCGTGGTGCGCACGCCCGCGCGGTAGCCCACGTCGAAGCGCTTGATGAGGGGCACCTCGATGCCGCCCACGAAGCCCACCTTGTTCGTCTTCGTCACCAGCCCCGCCAGCGCGCCCACCAGGAAGCTGCCCTCCTGCTCCTTGAACAGCACCGTGCGCACGTTGGGCAGCGACTTCGGCTTGCCCTGCGCGTCCATCAGCTGGCTGTCGATGAGCAGGAACCTGGCCTCCGGGTTCTCCGTGGCCACGTCGCGCACCGCGTTGGCCAGCAGGTAGCCGTTGCCGATGGTCAGCTTCGCGCCCTGTTCCACGAGCAGCTGGAGGTTGGGGGCGTAGTCCTCCTGCGCCTTGCTCTGGAGCACCAGCGGTTGCACCGGCAGCGGCTTCACTTCCGGTGCGAGCGCCGCGAGGTCGGAGGAGATGGACTGACGCACTTCGCCAGCGGGGGCGTCCACGTATTTGCCGCCCTCGTATTTCTTGCCGGCGGCCCACAGCTCCAGGCCGCGCAGGGACGCGTCGTTGAACGAGTGATCACCCCGGCCGCCCACGTCGATGACGAGCCCTACGACGACGGGCTTTCCCTCGGGGGGCTTCGTGGCGGTGGAAGTCTGGGAGGGGGCCTTGGGGGCGTCCTCGGACTTCTTGGAACAGGCGCACAGGAGCGCGGCCAGGGCGAGCACGTGGAGTCGGCGGAGCATCATGGGGCCCGCTATCTACCAGATGCAGCCGGGGCTTTCCCTTCCCGCGAGGGGTGCATGGGGAGGGGACTTCCTGCTATGGCCTTGCCCCGTGCAACCCTACGAGCTCATCAAGGCCAAGCGCGACGGCGGAAAGCTGGACCCGTCCGACATCCAGGCGTTCATCCAGGCGTACACCGCCGGCACCGTGGCCGACTACCAGATGGCCGCCATGTGCATGGCCATCTTCTTCAAGGGGCTGGACTCCCGGGAGCTGGGGGCGTGGGCCCGCGCCATGCTCCACTCCGGTGAGGTGCTGGACCTCTCCGACACGCCGGCCATCAAGGTGGACAAGCACTCCACCGGAGGCGTGGGCGACAAGGTGTCCCTGAGCCTGGCGCCCCTGGCGGCGGCCTGCGGCGTGCCCGTGCCCATGATTTCGGGACGCGGCCTGGGCCACACCGGCGGCACCCTGGACAAGCTGGAGTCCATCCCCGGCTTCAACGTGAACCTGTCCACCGCGGACTACCGCCGGCTGGTGCGCGAGGTGGGGTGCTGCCTCATCGGCCAGACGGCCCAGGTGGCCCCCGCGGACAAGAAGCTCTACGCGCTGCGCGACGTGACGGCGACGGTGGACTGCATCCCGCTCATCGCGTCGTCCATCATGAGCAAGAAGCTGGCGGAGGGCATCGACGCGCTGGTGCTCGACGTGAAGGTGGGCAGCGGCGCCTTCATGAAGACGGCGGACGACGCGCGCGTGCTGGCCCGCACCATGATTGGCCTGGGCGCGGAGATGAACCGCAAGGTCGTGGCCCTGCTCACGGACATGGATCAGCCCCTGGGCCGCCAGGTGGGCAACGCCCTGGAGGTCCGCGAGGCCGTGGACATGCTCCGCGGCGAGGCGCCCGACGACTACACCGAAATCACCTACGCCCTGACGGCGGAGATGCTGGTGCTGGGCAAGAAGGCCGCCACCGTGGAAGAGGCGCGCGGGATGCTGCGCCGCTCCGTGGAGGACGGCAGCGCCATCAAGAAGCTCAAGGAGATCGTCCAGTCGCAGGGCGGCGATCCGCGCTCCATCGACGACTACTCGCTCCTGCCCACGGCGAAGGCCACGACGGACGTGGTGGCGCCGCGCGATGGCTTCGTCACCGGCATCCACACGGAAGGCGTGGGGCTGGCGGCGGTGGCGCTGGGCGCGGGGCGGCAGCGGGTGGACAGCCGCATCGACCCGGCCGTGGGCTTCACGCTGCTCAAGAAGGTGGGCGACACGGTGAAGCAGGGCGAGCCCCTGGTGCAGGTGCACTACAACGACGCCGGTCCGGTGGAGGGCGTGAAGGCGCGGCTGCTCGCGGCCTACCAGTTCGGCGACCAGGCGCCCGCGGCCCGCCCGCTGGTGCTGGAGCGTCTGGAGTAGTTACGCAATCCCCATGGCCTCCACGTTCCGCGACCTGCTGTCGGAAGTGAAGAAGGAGATCCGCGAGGTCTCCCATGAGCACGTCCACCAGCTCCTGGGGTCGGGCGCGAAGGTGAAGCTCGTGGACGTGCGCGAGGCCGACGAATACGCGGGCGGCCGGCTCCCGGGCGCGGTGCACCTCCCCCGGGGCTACCTGGAGCTGCGCATCGAGGAGAAGGCGGCCCGCGACGAGGAGCTGGTCCTCTACTGCGCGGGTGGCACCCGGTCCGCGCTCGCGGCCCGCACGCTGCGGGAGATGGGCTACACGCGCGTGTCCTCGCTCGCGGGTGGCTACAACCGCTGGAGCGACGCGGCCCTCCCGGTGGAGAAGCCCGTCGTCCTCTCCGCCGAGCAGAAGGAGCGCTACCGCCGCCACCTCATCCTCCCGGAGGTGGGGGAGGAGGGACAGGCGCGGCTGCTCAAGTCGAAGGTGCTGCTGCTGGGCGCGGGCGGGCTGGGCTCACCGGCGGCGCTGTATCTGGCCGCCGCGGGCGTGGGCACGCTGGGCGTGGTGGACGCGGACGTGGTGGACCTGAGCAACCTCCAGCGCCAGGTGCTGCACACCCTGGAGCGCCGGGGCCAGCCCAAGGTCCAGAGCGCGAAGGCCGCCCTGGAGGCGCTCAACCCGGACGTGAAGGTGGTGCCGTTCCAGGAGCGGCTCACCACCGCCAACGTGGAGCGCATCCTCGCGGACTTCGACCTGGTGCTGGACGGCGGGGACAACTTCCCCACGCGCTACCTGCTCAACGACGCGTGCGTGCTGATGGGCAAGCCCAACATCCACGGCTCCGTGTTCCGCTTCGAGGGGCAGGTGACCACCTTCCTGCCCGGCCAGGGGCCCTGCTACCGCTGCCTCTACCCCGCGCCGCCCCCGCCGGAGCTGGCGCCGTCGTGCGCGGAAGCCGGCGTGCTGGGCGTGCTGCCGGGGCTCATCGGGATGCTCCAGGCCACGGAGGCCCTCAAGCTCCTGCTCGGGCTGGGGGAGTCGCTGGTGGGGCGGCTGCTCACCTTTGACGCCCTGGGCATGCGCTTCCAGGAGCTCAAGCTGCGCCGTGACCCGGAGTGCCCCGTGTGCGCGCCGGGAGCGAAGGTGGAGCTCATCGATTACGAGCAGTTCTGCGCCACGGGAGCCTGAGCGGGGCCTGAGCGGCGCCTGCGCCACCCGGGGGGGATGCATTTTCAGGAGCAACTGGGTAGACGGGCCCGCGTATGATGCGCCGGCCTGGACCCGGGGGCGGTGGTTGAACGCGACCCAGGTCGGATACGAGAGCGGCAGCGGCAGGGAGACGACGGCGATGTCCGAGCAGAACGAGAACCAGGACTCCAGGGCAGGAGAGGACCGGCGCGATTCGCCCCGCGTTCCCATGCGTCTGAAGGTCCGGCGGGAGGGGGCGGATGCCTTCCTGGACCGCGCGGGGGACTTGTCCCTGGGCGGCGTGGGATGGGTGGGCGAGGCGCTGGACCCGGGCCAGACCGTGGAGGTGCGCTTCGCGCTACCCCCGTCCCTGGAAGAGGTGCAGGTGCGCGGCGAGGTGCTGCCCCCCAAGGCCGGCATGACGGGCCCGGTGGTGCGCGTGCGCTTCGTGGAGCTGCCGGTGGAGCTGGAGCTCGCCATCGCCCGGCACCTGGACGACCAGAGCAATGACGAACCCCGGGGCGCCCGCTAGGGCATCCCCGGATGGACGCGGGCGCCGGTGGACGGCGCCTTCGCGAAGGAGGGCGGCATGGCGGAGGAGATTCCCTGGGAGCGGCTGTTCGAGGAGGCCCTGCGGGTGCGTCAGCGCGCGCACGTGCCGTACTCGAAGTTCCCCGTGGGGGCCGCCGTGCTCTACGCGGACGGCTCCATCGTGGCCGGCTGCAACGTGGAGAACGCCACCTACGGCCTCACCGTCTGCGCGGAGCGCAACGCGTTCGTCGCGGGCGTGGCCCAGGGCCGCGAGAAGCCGGTGGCCGTGGCCATCGTCGTGGACACCCCGGAGCCCTGTCCCCCGTGCGGCATGTGCCGCCAGGTGATGGCGGAGTTCGCCGGGCCTGACCTTCCGGTGCGAAGCCGCACCCTCAACGGGCAGGAGGCGCGCTACCCGCTCAGCGAGCTGCTGCCCCACGCCTTCACCCGTTCCTTCTTCTAGGACCTCCCTCACGTGGACTTGCTTCTCACTGGCGCCACCGTCGTCACCATGAACCGCGACCGCGAGGTGCTGCCTCGCGCGGACGTGCTCGTGCAGGACGGGCGCATCGCCAAGGTGGGCCGGGGCCTGAAGGTGAAGGGCGCCTGCCGCGTCCTGGACCTCGCAGGGCAGGTGGTGATGCCCGGCCTCATCCATGGCCACCTGCACGCCTGCCAGACGCTGTTCCGCGGCCACGCGGACAAGCGGGAGCTCCTGGACTGGCTGAAGGAGCGCATCTGGCCCATGGAGGCGGCGCACGACGCGGCGTCCCTGCGCGCCAGCGCGGACCTCACCTTCGCGGAGCTCATCCGCTCCGGCTCCACGGCGGCGCTCGACATGGGCACCGTGCACCACTACGACGCCGTCTTCGAGTCCGCGCGCGACAGCGGCTTCCGGCTCGTCGGCGGCAAGGCGATGATGGACTCCGGCGCGGAGGTGCCCGCCGGCCTGCGCGAGACGACGGCGGACTCCCTGTCGGAGAGCCTGGCGCTGATGGAGCGCTGGCACGGCACCCACGACAACCGCCTGCGCTACGCGTTCGCGCCGCGCTTCGCCCTGTCCTGCTCGCCGGAGCTGCTGCGGGAAGTGGGCCGGCTGTCGCGGGAGAAGGGCGTGCGCATCCACTCACACGCCAGCGAGAACCGCACGGAGACGGACGTGGTCCGCCAGGTGACGGGCCAGGACAACATCGCCTTCTTCCACGGGCTGGGGCTCACGGGCCCTCAGGTCACCCTGGCCCACTGCGTGTGGGTGGAGGGCGAGGAGCAGCGGCTGTTGCGCGAGTCCGGCACGGTGGTGTGCCACTGCCCGGGCTCCAACCTGAAGCTCGCGTCGGGCTACGCGCGCGTGCCGGAGCTGCTGAAGGACGGCATCCCCGTGGCGCTGGGGGCGGACGGCGCCCCGTGCAACAACACGTTGGACCTGTTCCACGAGATGCGGCTCGCGTCCGTGCTGCACAACCCGCGCGTGGGCCCGGTGGCGATGACGCCCATGCACGTCCTGGAGATGGCCACGCTGCACGGTGCGCGCGCCCTGGGCCTGGAGGACGAGGTGGGCTCCGTGGAGGTTGGCAAGCGCGCGGACCTCACCGTGGTGGACACGCGCGGCTTCCACTTCTGCCCGCTGCCGGACGACGTCACGGGGCCGCTGGTGTACTCGGCGCGCTCCACGGACGTGTCGCACGTGCTCATCGACGGCAAGCTGGTGCTGCGCGAGGGCGAGCTGACCACGCTGGACGCGAACACGGTGCTGGCCAACGCCCGCACGCAGGCGACGAAGCTCTTCGCCCGCGCGAAGCTGAAGGCGTCCTAGCGGCGCCAGGCGGCCGTCGGATCCAGCGACGGCTGCGAGGTCGGCTGTACCCGGGGCATGCGCAGCACGAAGGACGTGGACCAGCCCTCCGCGTCCTCCACCGCCAGCCGTCCGCCGTGGGCCTCCGCCGCCAGCCGGGAGAAGTACAGCCCCAGGCCGTAGCCCCGGCGGCCCTCCTTCTCGCGGTGGCCCTGCACGTACTTGTCGAAGAGGGACTCGCGCGCCTCCGGCGGAATGGCGATGCCGTCGTTGCGCACCGCCAGCCACTGGAAGCCTTCCTGCTCACCAGCCTCCAGGCGCACCCGCCCGCCGGACGGGGCGTAGCGGAGCGCGTTGGTGGCCAGGTTCTCCACCACGCGGATGAGCAGGCCCGCGTCGCCCACCAGCTGGAAGCCCGGCGGGGACGACAGCTCCAGCTTGATTTTGCGCAGCCGGGCCGCGCCATCCAGCGAGCGGCGCACCTCGTCGAAGAGCGGCGCCACCGGGAAGGCCTGCTTGCGCGGGGACAGCCGGCCCTGCTCCAGGCGGGGCACGTCCAGCAGGTCGGAGATCATCCGGTCCAGGCGCGCGGTGACGGCCAGGCCCGTGCGCACGGACTCCACCATTGGCGTGCCGATGGGCAGCTCCTGCTCCATCCACGACAGCGACAGCGTCACGGCGGACAGCGGCGAGCGCAGGTCGTGCACCAGGAACTGCATCAACTGCTCCTGGTGGGCCTGCACCGCTTCCAACTGGGCGTTGCGCGCGTGGGCTTCGGACAGCATCCGCTCGATGGTGCGGTGGGCGTCCTCCACCTCGTGGGTGCGGCGGGCCCCCAGCTGCCGGGCCACCTCCGCGTGCGACAGGTCCATGGCCAGCTGCCTCAGCCGCCCGGTGCCGTAGTGGCTCACCGCCGCCACCAGCACCAGCGTCACCGCCGCCACGGCCATGGCGCCCGGGCTCACGCCCGCCTGGTACATGAGGACGGCCTGGGCCAGCGACGCCAGGCCCGCCGCGCCGTAGACGAGCCAGGGCATCAGCTCCAGGCCGGACAGCGCCACCACCAGCGCGAACAGCCCCAGGCTGAAGCCCGCCACGCCCGCGGGGAAGGGCGACACCGGCAGGGCCAATTGCTGGAGGCCGAACACCAGCCCCACGTCCACCAGCGACTGCACGACGCCCAGCTGCTTCGTCAGAGGCCTGGCGCGCAGCGCGAACAGCAGCGCCACCACGCCGCCGTAGCAGAGCAGCAGGGGCGGGTAGTGGGCCCAGTCCCGGGCGCCCGTCAGCCACAGCCCCAGGCTGACGGCGAAGAACACGACCGTGCCCACCAGCCGCACCGCCGCCCCGGCGCCCAGCACGCGCCGCCGTTGGGCGGCCACCACCCGCGCGAGCTCGTCTTCAAAGGCAACGGGAGGAGTCGGGTCCATGCGACACGTTCGTTTTCCCCGCTTCCTCCCCACCCGGCAAGTTCATGGCCACAGCGTCTTTCGCGACCCCGGGTGGCCCCCTAAAGGGACGGGGAGTGGCGAACGGGGGCCGGACCGGTGGCCCTGGACCCGGCCGGGCTGGCGGGCGGTGGCTGTTCCGGAGCAATCATCCGTTCCGGGCGGGCGTAGTCACGGTGACACGCGCCTTGCGGCCGGATGCTTGTGGGCGTCGGAGTTCGTGTAAGGTGACTGGGATTAAGCACAGGCGGAGGTGAGAGCCGACATGTGGCAGCGATTCAAGAGAGCGATGCGGAGCTTCGCGGGCTTCTTCGTCTCCTCCATCGAGGATCCGGAGTTGATTCTCGAGCAGAACATCCGTGACCTGAACGATCAGGTCCCCAAGATGAACGAGTCCATCGCCATGGTCCGGGCGAATGTGACGCTGCTCGAGAAGGAGAACATGAAGTACCAGCAGGACGTGCGGGAGCTGACCGCCAAGGTCAAGGCCGCCATCCAGGCGGGCCGTGACGACCTGGCCGGCACCTACGCGACCAAGCTCCAGGGGGAGAAGGAAGCCCTCGCGCGCAACCAGCAGCAGCTGGACATCGCGAAGCAGGCCTACGAGAAGGCCCTGAACGTCAAGAAGGCGTTCATGCGCGAGAAGGACCGGAAGACGCAGGAGGCGATGAACGCCGTCCGGGACGCGCGCCGCGCCAAGTGGCAGGCGAAGGTCGCCGACACGATGGAGTCCTTCACCGTCGCGGGCGTGGACTCCACGCACGACGAGATGCTCCGCAAGGTCCAGGAGAAGACGGCCATCAACGAGGCGCGCATGCAGATGGCGCTGGAGTCGGTGGACCACCAGGCCGCGGCCATCGAGGAAGAGGCGGAGAAGATCCAGGGCGACGAGCTGGTGAAGCAGTTCAAGATGGAGATGGGCCTGATGGACAGCCCCGCGCCGGTGTCGGACGTGGGCGCCGGTCCGGAAAAGACCATCGGCAAGAAGGTGGAGATCAAGTAGGTCTCCCCCCATGAAAGGGGCCGGCGCACACGGATGAAGCTGCACCGCGGACCCGGCCTCTTTCTCTTCCTCGCGCTCTGTGTCCTGGGCGCGGGGTACGTGTTCGCCTCGCGGGCGGGTTACCTCGACCGCCTGCAGGCGCGCTTCTTTCCCTCCACCCGTGAAGCGGTGCGGCTGTCCCCGGGCGACTTCCCGGCGGGCGTCGCGGCCCCGGTGGCGGACGTGGCATCGGTGCCGCTCCGGCCCGTGCTCATCGGCTTCACCCCGCGCGGTTCGGCCTCCGCGCTGCTCGTGGCCGCCGGCGGCGCCACCACCCTGGACAACCCCGCCACGCCCCCGGGCGCCGCGCAGGGTCTGCTCAAGACGGCCTACGCGCTGGACGCCCGCGCGGTGCTCTTCGCGCGCGAGGAGGAGCTGAAGCAGGCCCTGTCCGTGGGCGCGGAGAACGGCGGCGTGGACATGGCGGCCCTCTCGGTGGACCGGCTCGCGTCGTGGGCGCCCACCTTGAGGGACGCGGCGCCGCGCACGGTGCTGCTCGTGGGACGCAGCCGGGGCCAGGAGGCCATGGCGGCGGTGGGCGTGCCGGACCTGGCCAGCCTGCGAGGCAAGCGGGTGGGCGTGTATCCGGGCGGCTCGTCGCATTACTTCGCCTTGTGGATTCTGGCGCGCGCGGGGCTGCGCACCTCCGACGTGCGCTGGGTGGACCTGCCCTCCACGTTGGACGCGGGCCGGGCTTTGCGAGAGGGGCGGGCGGACGTGGTGGTGGGGCTGTGGGGCGACGTGGAGCTGGCGGCGCGCGACCGGGGCGGCAAGGTGCTGGCCACCACGGCGGACGCGCCGCACCTGTTGGCCACGGTGCTGGTGGCCCGGGGCGACTTCGCGGCGCGCTACCCGGACGCGGTGCGGCGGGTGCTCCGGGGGCTCTTGGACGCGGGGCAGGGTGTGCTCAAGTCCCCGGCGGCCGGGGCGCGGCTTCTGGGAGAGGTGGCGCCCTACCTGGGGGACCCCTCGGAGGCCATCCGCAGCGCTCCGCCCGCGACGCTGGCGGACAATCGGGCCTTCTTCGGACTTTCCGGCGAGGCGCCGGTTACCTATGACGAGCTCTTCCAGAGCGCCGCGGCGCTCTTCCAGAAGCTCAATCGCGGGACGGCGCCCCCTCCGGCGGAGGATACGCGGGACCTGGGCGCGCTGAAGTACGTCTCCGAGGCGCGGGGGCCCTGAAGCGGGCCGGAAGAGGGAAGGGGAGTCGGACGTGGCGAAGACACCGAACTACATCAAGGCCGCGTTCCTCCTGCCGGCCAACCTGGTGGGGCTGACGACGGCGGCCATGTCCAGCGCCGTGACGCAGGAGCCGCTGCCCATGATGGTGGCGCTGGGCGTGGAGGGCGTCTACCTGGCCGTCGTGTCGTCCATGAAGCGCTTCCAGCGCGCCGTGCGGGCGCAGCAGCCGGACAACCCGGAGGCCGCGCGCGCGGCGGTGGACTCGCTGCTCGCGGACCTGGCGCCGTCGCAGCGCGACCACTACCAGCAGCTGGTGGGGCTGAAGGAGAAGATCCTCGCCAACTACCGCAAGCTGCCCGGCGGGCGCGTGCTGGCGGCGGACAGCGAGCCCAAGCTGGACGCGCTGCTCACGTCCTTCCTGCGGCTCATCTCCGCGCTCAACCAGTACCGCACGTACCTCAGCGGGTCCGACCGGGAGCACCTGACCTCCGAGGTGGCGGCGCTGGAGTCGGAGGTCGCCGGGGAAGCCAACCCGCGCCTCAAGGACGTGAAGGGCAAGCGCGTGGAGATTCAGCGCAAGCGCCTGATGCGCTTCGAGCAGGCGGGCGAGAGCCGCGAGGTGGTGAGCCACCAGCTGGCCGGCATCGAGGACCTGATGCGGCTGACGCACGAGCAGTCCATCGCCATCCGCGACCCGGAGAGCGTCAACCGGCAGCTGGACGTGCTCTCCGCGGAGACGGAGGCCACGGACGAGACCGTGCGCCAGATGGAGCGCTTCCTCGACTTCACCGAGGAGACCTCCGCACCCCTGCCGCACGGCGGCACCCGCGTGCGGTAGAGCGGGCACGGGCCCGGACGGGCACCTGTTCACCGTGGCACCTTGCGGCACTGGCGGGGGCCTGGGCCGGAGCACGAATAGATTGACTCTCCGCCGCAGGCATCCTGTCCTGCCGCCCATGCTCCGCCGCGTTGGATTCCTCCCGTTGGTCCTGCTGTTGGTCGTGTTCGCCGGCTGCTCGCGCTGCGGGAAGGAGGCGGCCGGGCCCGCGGATTCGCCCCGGGGCGTGTCGCGCTACCTGCCGCGCACCGCGCAGGCGGCCGTCGTCATCGACGACCTGGGCACGCTGGGCGAGAAGCTCGCGCGCTTCCAGAACCTCAAGGTGGCCTCGTTCGTCGCGCAGCTGCAGAACTTCCCCTCCGCGGAGCGCTACGTGTCCGCGGTGATGCGGCAGGTGGGCGTGGACCTGCGCAGCCGGAAGGCGCTGGAGGACGCGGGCATCGACCCCAAGCGCGGCGCGGGCGCGGCCTTCTTCGGGGGCATGCAGGCGGTGTCCGTCATTGGCGTGAAGGACGCGGACAAGCTGAAGACGACCTTCGCCACCTTCGCCCGCACGCGCCTGGGCGCTTCGGAGGAGAAGGACACGAAGGTGGACGCCGGACGGCTCGTCACCTTCAACCGTCCGGGCTCCACGACGCCCATGCTGGGCATGCTCTTTCTCCCGCACGACCTGGTGCTCCTGGGCGGAGGCGCGTCGGTGGCGCGGCTGACGGAGCTGGCGGCGCTGCCGGAGGAGCAGTCCATCGCGAAGGAGCCGGTGCTGGAGGCGTCCCTCAAGCGGCTCTCCGGCGACCGCGACTTCCACGTGTGGCTGCCGGGCGGCATGGGCCTGCTGCCCGCGGGCAGCGTGCAGGGCATCACCTTCACGGGTCACGTCGAGGAGCGCGCGCTGACGCTGCGCGCGGACGCGCCGTGGCCGGACACGCAGGCGTCGCTCGCGGCGCTGGAGCCCAAGGGCGGTGAGTCGCTCGCGGGCTGGCTGCCGCAGGACAGCTTCTTCGTGGCGCGCTTCCGCGGCGACCCGGCGCAGCTGGACGGCGTGTGGCCGTACCTGGCCGGCTCGCAGGTGACGCGCGCGGTGCAGGAGGCGGGCTTCAACGTGAAGACGGAGGTGCTGGACAACCTCAAGCCGGGCATGGTGCTCGCGCTGTCGCTGTCGCCCAACGTCAACCTGTCCTCGGGCATGCCGGACCTCGACCTGCGGCGCACCAACCCCTTCCGCTTCGTGAACCTGGTGGCGCTCGCGGAGGTGAAGGACGTGGCCAAGGGGCAGGCCACGCTGGACAAGGTGCCCGGCTTCGCGGGCGGCTTCGGCGCGAAGGTGGAGCCCACGGACGTGAGCGGCCAGAAGGCGTACCTCACGTCGTACCGCGCGGGTGAAGGCGCGCACTTCGCGCTGTCCAAGGACGGCAAGCTGCTGCTCGCGGCGCCCAAGGCGCGCCTGGAGTCCACCCTGGCCTCCTTCGCGCAGCCGGCCGGCACCGGCCCCGTGTCCGAGGACCTGAAGTCGGTGGGCAAGGACGCCGCGCTGGTGGTGCTGCTGGACCTGCGCCGGCTGGCGGACGCGGTGAAGGCGCTGCCCTCCGCCGCGTGGGGCATTGGCGGCTTCGCCATCAAGGCCACCACGGTGCGCTGGCTGGACGCCACGGACGACCTGCGCGCGGTGACGATGGCCCTGTCTCGCAAGGACAAGGCGCTGCAGGCGGAAGTCTCCCTGCGGCTCACGCCCGCGCCCGCCACCACCACGACCCCGGCCACGCCTTGATCCACGCGCGAGATGTCGTGAAGGAGTACGAGGACGGCGAGGGCTCGCGCGTACGCGTCCTCGACGGCGTGTCGCTGGACGTGGAGGCTGGGGACTTCGTCGCGGTGGTGGGCGCGTCCGGCAGCGGCAAGTCCACGCTGCTGCACCTGTTGGGCGGCCTGGACGTGCACTACCAGGGGCAGGTGGAGGTGGGCGGCGTGAAGCTCACCGGCCTGCGCGACAAGGAGCTGGCTCGCTTCCGCAACACGCACGTGGGCTTCGTCTTCCAGTCCTTCCACCTCATCCCCAACCTGTCCGCGCTGGAGAACGTGCTGTTGCCCTCGCACTTCGGTCCGGCCACGGCGGACGGACGCAAGCGCGCGAGCCAGCTGCTGGAGCGCGTGGGCCTGGGCTCCAAGCAGGACCGCGCGCCGGTGCGGCTGTCCGGCGGCGAGCGCCAGCGCGTGGCCATTGCCCGGGCCCTCTTCGGCGGCCCGAAGCTGCTCCTGTGCGACGAGCCCACGGGCAACCTGGACGCGGCCACCGGCGCGGGCGTCATCCAGCTCTTCCAGGAGCTGCACAAGGAAGGGCTCACGGTGCTGACCGTCACCCACGAGGAGCGCATGAGCGCGGTGGCGCGGCGGGTGCTGCGGCTCAAGGACGCGCGGCTGGTGGAGGAATCCCCCGCGTCGGAAGCCCTGGCGTCGCGAGGTGCCCCGTGAGGTTCGACGCACTGTCGCGACTGGTGAGGTTGTCCCTCGCGCGTGAACGCAAGGGCGCGTTCTTCTCCGCCTTCGGCGTGGCCATGGGCGTGGGCGCGCTGGTGTTCTTCGTGGGCCTGGGCCTGGGCGTGGGGAGCGTCATCCGCGAGCGCATCTTCCCCACGGACGCGCGGCTGGTGGACGTGGTGCCCCCGGCGGTGTCGCTGGGCCTGCTGGGCGGCGGCAAGCTGGACACGGCCGCGGTGGAGCGGCTGGCCGCGCTGCCCGGCGTGGAGACGACGTACCGGAAGATGAACGTGCGCGTGCCGGCGGTGACTCGCTACGACGGCGTCTTCTTCGGCTCGCGCCTGCGCATGGGCATGGAGGTGCTCGCGGTGGGCGTGGACCCCGGCCTGGTGCAGAAGGACGTGGGGCTGCCGGAGGCGAAGGACTTCAAGGACCCGGGGGAGGGCAAGGCCATCCCCGCGCTCATCTCCACGCGCCTGTTGGAGCTGTACAACAAGACGTTCGCGCCCGCGCGCAAGCTGCCTCAGCTGTCCGCGGAGATGCTCATCGGCTTCGGCTTCCCGGTGGAGTTCAACCGCTCCTACGTGGCGGCCACGTCCGGCGGGCCCAGCACCACGCAGCAGGCGCAGGTGGTGGGCGCGTCCGACCGGGCCATGCTCGCGGGCATCACCATCCCGCTGGACACGGCGGTGCGCATCAACCGCGCTTCTGGCGCGGACGCGGACAGCTACTCCGGCGTCACGCTGGTGGCCGCGGACCCTTCACGCGTCCCGGAGCTGGTGGAGGCGGTGAAGGGGATGGGCTTCGAAATCGATGATCAGGAGCGCCGGCTGGCGGAGAACGCGGGCGCGGCGGTGGCGCTCACCACGTCCGCGCTGGCGCTGCTCTCCATCCTCATCTGCGTGCTGGCGGCGGTGAACATCGCTCACGCGATGTCCTCGTCCGTGCGCGCGCGGGCCAAGGAGATTGGCGTGATGCAGGCGGTGGGGGCCTCTCGCGCGGACGTGCGCGCCATCGTGCTGGCGGAGGCCGGCGTGGTGGGCGTGCTGGGCGGCGCGGCGGGCACGGCGGCGGCGCTGGTGCTGGCCTTCATCGTGGACCGGCTCGCGAAGGGCTACCTGCCCAACTTCCCCTTCAAGCCGGAGAGCTTCTTCTCCTTCCCCGCGGCAGTGGTGCTGGGCGGGGTGCTGCTGGGACTCGTGGCCGCGCTCGCCGGGGCGTACTTCCCCAGCCGCCGCGCCGCCGCCACGGATCCGGCGAGGACGTTGGCGGGATGAGCGGCCCTTCTCGCAAGTCGCTCCTGACCAACGTCCTGTGCCTGGGGGCGCTCGGGTGGATCTACGGGGGCGACCTCTCGGATGCCCTGCGCGCCCGGACCGAGGAGGTCTCCGCGCTCCTGACGCCGCCGTCCGCCGTGCGCGCGAGCATCGTGCTCGGACTCGCGGGCGCGGGCCTGGCTGTGTTCCTCGCCGGACTGCTGCGCAAGAAGCCGGAGGGCTTCAAGGGCTACCGGCTCCTGCCCATCCTGCTCGTGGTGGCGCTCTTCGTGGACCTGGTGCTCGCGGAGAGCCGCACGCCGCTGGACCCGCCGGAGATGGCCTCGGTGGCACTGCAGCGCTTCCAGGGCGAGGCCCAGAAGCTGGCCACGGTGGAGTCCGTGCCCTCGCGATCCCAGGTGCTACAGCCCCTGGTGGACGCGCTGGGCTCTCCGCCGTACCTGGAGCGCGGGTCGTCGGTGCCGGCCTATACACTCCAGGTGCGCACGGACTGCGAGGGCCCGGCCCGTGATGCGCCCGGCACCCGGGCCGGCACGCTGCTCTACTGCGTGGCCCGGGACGGCAAACAGGCCTGGGTGACGCTGGTGGGGCTGCCCGCCGAGGTGCGTTTTGGTGCGCCCGCCGTGCTCTCCCAGCGGGGCGAGCCGCGCGTCGCCGTCGTGCGTGCACAGATCCCCGCGGATCCCGAGGAAAATGACGTCCTGCCGGGCATTGATTTGGAGATCCCCACCGTGGATGGGGGCGCGGCGACGTCCCCTTTGCCCTGAGTCTGGGTCGCCTGGGGAGCAAGCGGGCGGAAATAGGTCCGCGCGCGCGGTTGACCCTTTGGAGCCGCGATCGATAGGCTCCCTGCAAGGACTCGACCCCCACACACAGTGACGACCTCTCAACCGAAGCGGCAACCCATCCCGTTCGGGAAGTATCTCCTCCTGGACCGCGTCAACATCGGCGGCATGGCGGAGGTCTGGCGTGGCAAACAGTTCGGCGCCAGTGGCTTCGAGCGACTTGTCGCCATCAAGCGCATCCTGCCGAACATCGCCGAGGATGAAGAATTCATCTCGATGTTCATCGATGAGGCGAAGATCAGCGTCCAGCTGACCCACGCCAACATCGCGCAGATCTACGAGCTGGGGCAGATCGCCAGCAGCTACTTCATTTCGATGGAGTACATCCCCGGCAAGGACATGCGGGCCATCTTCGACCGCTGTCGGAAGAAGGGTGAGCCCGCGCCGGTGCCGCTGGTCGCCTTCTGCGTGGCGAAGATGTGCGAGGGCCTGGACTACGCCCACCGCAAGAAGGACGGGATGGGGCGCGACCTCAACATCGTCCACCGCGACATCTCGCCGCAGAACGTGCTCGTGTCCTTCGAGGGCGAGGTCAAGGTCATCGACTTCGGCATCGCGAAGGCGGCGGGCAAGGCGACCAAGACTCAGGCCGGCATCCTCAAGGGCAAGTTCGGCTACATGAGCCCGGAGCAGATCCGCGGCCTGCCGTTGGATCGCCGCTCGGACGTGTTCGCCATTGGCGTGTGCCTCTACGAGATGCTCACCGGCGAGCGCCTCTTCGTGGGCGACAGCGACTTCAGCGTGCTGGAGAAGGTGCGCAAGGCGGAGGTGCCGTCGCCGTCCACGTACAACCGGCGCATCCCGGAGGCGCTGGAGCGCATCGTCCTCAAGTCGCTCGCGAAGGACGTGGAGGAGCGCTACCAGTACGCCAGCGAGCTGGGCGACGACCTTCAGCGCTTCCTGCTGACGAGCGACTCCATCTTCGGCCGCAAGGACCTCATGCAGTACATGAAGTCCACGTTCGCCGAAGAGGTGGAACGCGAGAAGCAGCGCCTGGCCGAGTACGCGGACATCCGCGCGCCGGACGGCATGCTGGCGGCCATCGAGGCGGGCTACAGCGGCCCGTCCCCGGTGCCCACGCAGAGCATGACCAACATCCCGGCGGTGGCGCCGTCCGCGCCCGCCGTGGAGCCCGTGTCCGCGCCGCCGCCGCGCGCCTCCAACTCCGGCGCCAACAACGGGCAGGGCGCGCGCCGCTCGCCCACGCTCGCCGCGCTGCCCAAGCTGACCGCCGCGCCCGCCGCGCCCTCGCCCAAGGAGGACGAGGAGCTGGCGACGCAGATGGTGGACCGCGACGCCGTCTTCAACGACTCGCCGGAGCCCACCACCCAGCCGGGTGCCGCCATTGGCCGCGCCGTCACGCCGCTGGAGTCCCCGGCCGCGCCCGACGACGACGACGGAGAGGACGTGGCGGGCCGCACCGCCGTCATCCCGCCGCTCTCGTCGCCGCCCCAGCCGCCGGCGCCGCCGCGCCTGTCGCAGAACAGCGCGCCGGTGTTGAGCGCCGCGCCGCCGCGTCCGTCGCTGACCAACGTGCCCACGCTGATGGCCAACGACGGGCCCATGCCCCGTCCGACGCCGAACCGGGGCAACGACGGTCCGCCGCAGCGACTCCACCGGCCGGACCCGCTGCCGGAACCGTTGCCGCGTCCGCCCGCGCCCCCCGTCCTCAACAACGGGAACGCGCCGCGTCCGCCCGCGAAGGAAGGCCGCCAGAGGAACGCGCCCGAGCAGGAGGCTCCTGCCCGGGGCCTGGGCTTCAAGGGCATGGACAAGCGCCTGCTCTACGGCGCCGTGGGTCTGGCGTCGCTGTTCCTGCTGGTGGGCGTGGCCCTGGTCTTCTCCCCGAGCAAGCCCGCGCAGGGCTACGTGATGGTGGAGCTCAAGACGCTGGAGGCGAAGGACGTCGCGATGGTGTCCATCAACGCGGGGCTTCCGGAGAAGTTCCCCCCCAACGGCTTCGCCCTCAAGCCCATGTCCGTGGGCAACGTGCTGGTGGTGGTGACCGCTCCGGGCTACGAGGCCTTCAACCAGTCCGTCATGGTGTCCGAGGGCACCAACGCCACGCAGGTGCCGGTGGTCCTCAAGCGGCAGGCGCGCTCGGTGGTCGTGGTCTTCAAGACCCAGCCGGAAGACGCCGAGGTGAAGATCGACAACCAGGTCGCCCGGAAGCAGGGCGTTCGCGAGCAGGTGCTGCGTGACTTCTCGCTCAGCAACGACGCCCCGCTGGTGGAGGTCACCGCCGCCGGCTACGCGCCCTTCATCAAGAAGATGGCCGTGAACAACAACGGCCTGGACGTGGTGGCGAACCTGGAGCGCGCGCCCGTGGAGGTGCGGATCGAGTCCACGCCCGAAGGTGCGTCCATCTTCCAGGGCAACAAGGACCTGGGCGCGGTCACCCCGGCCACCGTCCGGGTGCCCTGGGGCACGCGCGAGCTCACGCTGAAGGCGAAATGCTACGCGGACGAGGACGTATCCGTGGGCACGCCGTCCCCGGCGGGTTCCACGGTCAAGGTGGATGCAACCCTGAAGAAGCAGGCGCGCTGCCGCGATTAGCGGCACCGCGGTCCTGACACTTAAGAGGTAGCCTGGGGGTCCTCCCCCCGGATGTCCCTGGGGGGAGCGGCGCCGGAGGGATGTCCGTGACGAAGGTGCGTAAGGTGAACAAGGCGGATCCGCTGGCGGATCTGCCCCGGTGGGCGCAGCAGCTGGCGCGCAAGTACTACACGAAGACGGTCAGCACCTTCCTTCTGTACGGGGCCGTGCGCGACCTGCAGCCGCTGCAGCTGGAGGACGGCGGGCGCGGCTTCGGGACGCTCAAGACGTTCCTGTCGGAGGAGCTGTTCGGCGGGCGCGACCACGTCCTCTTCTACGACCGCTCGTCGGGCATCCGCTCGGCGACGCCGGAGACGCAGAAGGACCTGGCGCGGGCCATGACGGGCTACGACGCCATGTACGGCACGGACTACGCCAAGGTCATGCCGCGCGACCCGGGCCGGGCGCTCCAGATCCTGGAGAACTTCCTGCGCATGCGCCTGAGCGAGGGCCGCTCGATGGCGCTCATCATCGACTACGCGGAGACGCTGGTGCCCGGCGGGGAGATGAGCCACCTGTCCGCGGAGGACCGCTTCGTGGTGGCCACGCTGGACAAGTGGGCGCACGACCCGCAGTTCCTGGCCGGCGACGTGTCCGTGGTGCTGCTGGCGGAGAACCTGTCGGACGTGTCGCCGCGCATCAGCCGCAACCCGTACGTGGCGCCCATCGAGCTGCCGCTGCCCACGGAGGAGGAGCGCCTGGAGTACGTGCGCTCCAAGCTGGAGGGCAAGAAGCTCCAGTCCGTGTCGGAGGTGCCGGTGGCGGGCCTGGCGAAGATGACGGCCGGCCTGTCGCGCATCAACCTGGACCGCGTGCTCACGGAGGCGCTGGAGCGGGAGGTGCGCATCACTCCGGAGCTTCTCAAGGAGAAGAAGAAGGAGCTCATCCAGGCGGAGTGCCACGGCCTGCTGGAGTTCATCGAGCCGGCGCACACGCTGGACGCGGTGGCGGGGCACGCGCCCGCGAAGCAGATGCTGCGGCAGGCGGCGTCCGCGTTGAAGAAGGGCCGCATCGAGGTCATGCCCATGGGCTACCTGGTGAGCGGGCCGGTGGGCACGGGCAAGACGTTCATGGTGAATTGCTTCGCCGGGGAGATTGGCATCCCGGTGGTGAAGTTCCTGAACTTCCGCAGCCAGTGGCAGGGCGTGACGGAATCGAACCTGGAGAAGATCTTCAACCTGCTGAAGGCCCTGTGGCCGGTGGCGGTGATGGTCGACGAGGCGGACACCTTCCTCGGCAACCGCGACTCCGGCGGGGACTCCGGCACGAGCAGCCGCATCTTCGGCTCCATCGCGTCCTTCATGGGCAACACGCAGTACCGCGGCAAGATTGTCTGGTTCCTGCTGACGGCGCGGCCGGACCTGCTGCCCATCGACTTGAAGCGCCAGGGCCGCGCGGAGGAGCACCTCGCGCTCTTCTATCCGCAGACGGATGAAGAGCGGAACGAGCTGTTCCAGGCGATGAGCAAGAAGACCGGCGTGTCCGTGGAGGGCGTGGAGTCCTTCGCCGCGCTGATTCCCGGCGGCGTGCGCGCCTTCAGCGGTGCGGACATCGAGGCGGTGATGGTGCGCTCGAAGTTCCGCGCGCTGGCGGACGGACGTGATCAGGTGACGAAGGACGACCTGGCCGCGGTGCTGGCGGACTTCGTGCCGCCCAGCTACCCGCTGGAGATTGAAATGCAGAACCTGGTGGCGGTGCAGGAGTGCACCAGCCGGGCGCTGCTGCCGGAGAACTTCCGCAAGCTGGACCGAGACTTCATCAGCAAGCGCGTGCGGGAGCTGAAGATGCTCCTGGAAGAGCAGTAGACGTCGTTAGCCCACGGTGACGGGGACGCCCAGGTGCGGGTCCTGGAGCGTCTCCACCACCGCGATGCGGTCGCCCACGGCGAGCGCGTCATGCATGACGAGGATGTCCTCGTTCGCGTGGCGGATGCAGCCGTGGGACACGTCGCCCCCGAGCAGGGCAGGGGCGCTGGTGCCATGCAGCTCCTCGCCGCTGCGGCGTCCATCCGCCCAGGACAGGTCCAGCAGCCGCGCGCCGAACACGTGCCGGTCGTTCCACAACCGCGCGCCCGCGTTCTCGGTGGCCACCTGATCCAACTTCGCGCGCACGACCTTGAGGCCCGGATGCGTGGGCGTGGCGGCGGTGCCCACCGCGTTGGGGAAGATGTCCACGAGCTTCCCCTCCGGGTCGAAGAGGAAGGTGCGGTGCTCGCGCAGCGCGATGACCACTCGCACGGGCTGGCCCGCGTAGAACGGAGAGGGCAGGGCGCGCGACTGTCCCCGTGAGCCCTGCGCCGGAGCGAGCGCCTCCAGGGCCTTCAGCGTGACGGTGTCGAGCACGCCGCTGGAGCGCAGGCCCGCATGCACCTGGAAGTTGCGGAGCGCGCGCGCCGTATCCGGGCCGTAGCGTCCATCCGCGCCGCCGTACAGCGCGAACCCCATGTCCATGAGCGAGCCCTGCACCGCGCGCAGCCCGTCGCCCTTCGAGCCCGTGCCGAGCACCGTCGCGCCGGACGCCACGTCCGTGAGCTGAGGCGACCCGGCGAAGCGCGGATGCTCCAGTCCGCCTGCCACCGGAACCGCCGCGCCCGCGAAGTCGACTGGAGGCTCCATGACGCCCAGGCCCCCAGCCGTCACCGCACGCGTCGCCTCTTCGGCTCGCGCGACGAGGGTTGCCGCCGTTCCTGCCACGATGTCGCGTGCACGCTTCTCAGGGCCGGACACTCCGTCGGACGGTGGGGCGAGGGAAAGCCCTCGCGGTACCGGACCGGGCCCGCTGAAGCGCGTCAGCGAGTTGCCTCCGGAGACCGTCCTGTCCCCCGGACGTTCGACTCCACGGGGCAGGACGGACAGGGCCGGCGCGGATTCGCTCGCGCCAGGCGTTTCAGAGGGAAGAAGCGGTGACTCTCGAAGCAGTGCGGATGCGAGCATGGCGCCGGGGACTGCAAGGTCCCGGCCGTCGCGCCATGCCCCTGTTCCGCTACGGCGCGCTCAGCGACAGCAGCTTGCCGGTGGGGACCGTGCGGTGGTCCTTGATGTGGTTCCACTTCATGATGTCCTCGACGGACACGTTGTAGCGCTGGGACACCGACCAGAGCGTCTCGCCCTCGGCCAGCGTGTGCACCTTGCCCTTGGGGCCCACGGGCGCCTGGCTCGCCACGGCGGTGGCCACCACGATGGTGCCGCCGCGCTCCTCCACCTTCGCCGGCGCCGCGCCCTTGGACTCCGGCGGCCACACCGCGAGCAGCGTGCCCAGCGACAGCGTGCGGTTGCGCTTGGGCAGGTTGTTCCACTTCTTCAGGTCGTCCACCGACACCTGGAAGCGGTTGGCGATGAGCCACAGGCTGTCGCCCTCCTGCACGCCGTACGTCACGCGCGTCTTGCCATCCACCTTCTCCGTCTTCACCGGGCCCGCCGCCACCGGGCCACGCGGCGTGCCCGCCGGAACCTCGTCCTCCGGCCGCGTCGCCACCACGCCGCTGCGCCGCGCCTGCGCCACCTTCGACGCCAGCGCGCCGCTGATGCCCGCGTCACCGCTGCCACCCCGGCCGCTCGCCGGCACCGGAATCACCAGCTCCGAGCGCACCTTCAGCACTCGCGCGGTCTTCAGCCGGTTCATCTGGAGGATGGCCTCCGGCGCCGTGCCGTACTTCTGGGCAATCTGCGACAGCGTGTCGCCCTTCTTCACCGTGTGCACCCGGAACGTCAGCCGGTCCGCCGGTGACAGCTTCTTGAAGTTCTCCGCGAAGAGCGTCGTGGTGCCGCGCGGCAGCTTCAGGGTGTAGGGTTTCGAGGCCGTCGCCGGAGGCGTGCACCAGCGCTTGAGCTCCGGGTTCAGCTCCTGCACGTCCGTCACGCTCACCCCGGCCGAGCGCGCCACCACGTCCAGGTCGGTCGCGTCCGTGAGCTTCACCTCGTCGAATTCCAGCGTGGACTCGTACTGGAACTCCTCCTCGGAGAAGCCGAACGCGGTGGGGTTCTTCGCCACCAGCGCCGCGGCGATGAGCTTGGGCACGTAGTGCTTCGTCTCCTTCGCCAGCCCGGGCTCCTCCGCCAGCACCCAGAAGTCGTTCGTCCCGTAGCGCGTCACCATCTTGCGCACCCGGTACGAGCCCGTGTTGTAGCCGGCCCACGCCAGGTACCAGTGGCCCAGCTCGCCGTAGAGGTCCTTCAGGTACGCCGCCGCCGCGTGCGTGGCCTTGATGGGGTCACGCCGCTCGTCCACCCAGAAGTCCTGCTTGAGGCCGTACTGCTTGCCCGTGCTGGAGATGAACTGCCACGGCCCGGCCGCGTGCGCCCACGAGTACGCGTTCGCGGAGAAGCCGCTCTCGATCATCGCCAGGTACACCGTGTCCCGGGGCAGGCCCTTCGACTCCAGGATCGGCTGCATCACCGGCAGGTAGCGCGTGGAGCGCGCCATCCACTTGCGGAACCACTTGCGGCCGGGGCCCTGGAAGAACTGGATGTACTCGGCCACCCGCGGCTGCATGTCCACCGGGATGTCGTAGCGGTCCTTCACCTGCGAAATATCGAAGCTCGCCAGGTCGGTGATGCGCGCCAGCGGCGGGGCGGTGTCGTCCTCGCGGAAGGTGGGCTCCTCCAGCGCGTCCAACATTCGCAGCCGCAACGGGTTCGTCAGGCCCAGCCGGCGCAGCGACTGCATCATCTCCGCGTTCGGCTTCGCCTCCGGGTCCAGCGTCGCGCCCTCCAGCGCGCGCAGCTCCTCCAACTCGGCGGACTCGTTCTCCACCTCCTCCGTCTCCTCGCCTTCCTCCATGGGAGCGGGGGCCGTAGCCAGGCTGCCATCCGCCGTCAGCGAGGGAGCCTGCGAGGAGGGCACCGCACGCACGCCGGGCGGCGGCACCAGTGACGGCGCCACGCCCTGCGAGGAGGGAACCGAGGCCAGGGCAAGCAGGAGCAGAGAAAGCGGCATGGGAACGCCAGGCGAGGTCGCCCAGAAGCAGGCGAAGGCCGCAGTATTCGCCAGCTTTCTTGACAGTCAAACAACAAGTCGCGTGGTGTGCCCCCGGGAAGGACCCACCGTAGGAGCGAGCGACCCTATTTCGCCGGTGGCTCGCCTGCCTGCCCGCTCTTCACCGTTCCGCCATGGCCGGGACCGAGGATGCGAGGCAGATACGTGGCGAAGTCGAAGTGCGGCGAGTTCTCCGTGTTGTGGCAGGTGACGCACACGGCTTGTCCCGGCTTGCCCACGATGGTCGCGGGGCTCGGCGAGTCCACGTGCTTGGAGCCCGGACCGTGGCAGCTCTCGCAGCCCACGTCCTCGCGGCCCTCCACCTTGTCCAGCCGGCACACGCCGCCGGGCTTCTGCCAGCCGGTGACGTGACAGCCCACGCAGTTGAGGTGGTGCTGCTTGCCCACCTCTTCCAGCGTCTCCCACGCGTGGTGGTGCTTCGTGCGCTCCCACACTCCGGTCGCGTCCGGGTGGCAGTCCGCGCACACCGCGCTGCCGACGAAGCCCGCCTGGCCCTTCTCCGGAAGCGGGCAGTCCTGGCCGTGCGCCTTCGCCCACGCGAGGTTCAGCTGGCCCACGTCCGCGTCGTACGCCTTCACCAGCGCCTGCGTGTCTGGCGCGCTGGGCAGGTTCGACTCCAGCGGCAGGAAGCGCAGCGCGAAGCCGTTGACGTCCGCGGCGGGCGCGGGCGGCGCGGTGAGGAAGCCCTGCTTGCGCGCCGCGAGCTCGTCGCGCTTGCCCTGCTTCAGCGCCTTCAACTTCGGGTCGATGCCGGGCAGGGCGATCTCCTTGTCCAGGAGCGCGATGCGCTGCTCCAGCGCCGTCACTTCCCGCTCCACGTCCCCCTGCGAGCGCTGCGGCGTGAAGGGCCCCTTCGCCGGCGCGTACGTCAGGTCCACGCGCAGAAGTGAGCGCCCCTTGCTCTGCACCGCCACCACCGGCACGTCGGAGCGCACCAGCCGGTTCTCCTCCGCGGAGAACTCACTGGCGCTGTGCGTGGCGACCACCAGGTTCGCGGCCAGGCCCGGCAACGCGGCGGCGGCCTGCGCGTCCTCCAGCGGCTGGTCCAACAGGCCCACCACGAAGTCCGCGCCCTGTTCGCGCGCCTGCTGGCTGGCCTTCACCAGCGCTTCGCCGGAAGCCGCCGCGACCACGCCCACCTTGCGCGTCCCCGCGTCCAGCACCTTCACGCCGCCTGTCGGTATCTCCGGCAGACCCAGGCCCTGGCGGAAGGCGGCGCCTCGCGTGTCGTCCAGCTCGCCCGTGGCTCGCGCGGCGATGCCCATGGTGCGGAACGCGTCCGCGAGCGCCTTCGCCTTGCGCTCCTCCTGCGGCACCTGATCCGCCTTGAGGTGCGTCTCACCGAAGAGGCTGTTGCCGCCGTCGATGTAGAGCACTGGCTGGCCGCCCTGACGCGCCTGCTGCACCTGGAACGCCGCCCGGCCGATGCCTCCGCGCATGTTCTCGCTGCAGCCGCACGGGCCCAGGTATCCACGCGTGTCCGCGGAGATGAACAGCACGGCGCCCGGAGGCGCGGCGGGAGGAGGGGAGGAGGCTTGCTGCTGTCCAGGAGCACTGCCCGCGCCGCTCTCCGGGGCGCGCGGCTCCTGGCGTCTGCAACCGGTGAGAAGCGCGCTGACGAGCACCGCGAGGACGGCCGCGCGCATCGTCATCACCAGAGGATGCTCTGCACCAGTTCGTCGATCTTCTCGCCCATCGCCTCCAGGCCATTCACCTTGGAGAGCGAGCCATCCGCGCCCACCTGCTCGGCCAGCTTCGACAGCTCGTCGTCCGGCAGGCTGGAGAACAACACGATGGGGATGTCCTGCGTGTTGTACTCGTTCTTCAGCGTGCGGCAGATGTCCGTGCCCTTCGCCTCGGGCATGTGGATGTCCGTGAGGATGAGGTCCGGCCGCCAGCTCTGAAGCGTTTTCTCAAACTCCATGAGCGTGGAGGTGGCCACGACCTCATAGCCCCGGGCCTCCAGCACGGCCTTCTCCATGGCGAGGGTGATCTCGCTGTCGTCAATGAGGAGGATTCTTCGCTTCTCTTCGGACACGGCGACCTTCCTTGGGGGTCGGTTCTAGCCCACCACCCAGCGGCGCACCAATGCTTTCCCGTATCGCGTTCCAGCACGGGTTTTCTGTTCTCGACCCTGGGCTTCCCAGCGGCCGGGCGGGCTCGGAAACACCCACCGTCTTTCCCGGGCGGCCGGCCCGAAAAAGGGTAAGGAGGCGGCCATGATGCGCCATGCCTCCCGGGTCCTGGTGGCCCTTCTTCTCCTGGGGTGCGTCCTCGGTGGCCTCCCCGTCCTGGCCCTCAACAACGGCCTGGGGCAGGTCCCGCAGGACCTGGACCGCACGTCGCCTCGCGCCACGGCGCAGGGCTTCCTGGACGCGGTGCATCGCGGAGAGTACGCCCGCGCCGCCCACTACCTCTACCTGGACCACCTGCCAGTTGACGAGCAGCCCGCGCAGGGCGCCCAGCTGGCGCGGAAGCTGAAATTCGTCCTGGACCGCGAGCTGTCGGTGGACACGTCCGCCCTGCCGAAGACGCCGGAGGGTGAGCCTCCCAACTCACGCTTCGCGTCGCTGGGGGCCATCCCGCTCAAGGGCGAGAGCGTGCCCATCCGGCTGCAGCGGTTCACCGTGGAGGGCACGCCCATCTGGGTGGTGTCGGAGTCCACCGTGAAGATGGTGGACCCGCTCTTCGAGGAGTACGGCCCGCTGCTGACCGAAACGCTCCCGGCCGTCTTCTTCGACCGCACGGTGCTGGGGCTGGAGCTGTGGCAGTGGCTGGGACTCGTGGTGACGCTCCTGAGCGCGTGGGTCCTCTCCTATCTCCTGGAGAAGCTCCTGCTGGCCGCCGCGCTGCGGGTGGCGCGCTGGACGCGCATCACATGGGACGACCAGATTGTCAGCGCGGGCCGGGGGCCCCTGCGGCTGCCCTTCTTCGCCATCCTGCTGGCGCTGGGCACCTCGTTCCTGCTCCTGCCTCCCAAGCTGAAGCTGCTGAGCGACCGGGTGAGCTACTCGCTCACCATCGTCGCGGTGGCGTGGTTCATCCTGCGCTTCCTCCGCGTGTCGGAGGCCTACGTCCAGAGCCGCGTCACCTCCGAGTCCAGCGTCCACCCCCGCGCGCGCTCGCTGCGCACGCAGCTGGCCGTGCTGCGCGCCGTCTTCGAGGTGGCCACCTACGTCATCGCCGCCGCGCTGCTCCTCATGCAGTTCGAGGTGGTGCGCAACGTGGGCGTGTCGCTGCTGGCCTCCGCCGGTATCGCCGGCCTCGCCATCGGTCTCGCCGCGCAGAAGTCGCTGTCCTCGCTGCTCGCCGGCATCCAGCTGTCCATCACCCAGCCCGTCAGCATTGGCGACAACGTGCTGGTGGAGGGCGAGTTCGGCACGGTGGAGGAGATCACCCTCACGTACGTCGTGCTGCGCATCTGGGACCAGCGGCGCATGGTCATCCCCATCAACCAGTTCCTGGACAAGCCGTTCCAGAACTGGAGCAAGGGGAGCCCGGAGATCATGGGCACCGTCATCCTCCAGGTGGACTACATGGCGGACATCGACGCGCTGCGCGCGGAGCTGGACCGCATCCTCGCCAACGAGGGCAAGGCCCTGTGGGATGGCCGGGTGAAGACGCTGGTCGTCTTCGACGTGATGGACAAGACCCTCACCGTGCGCGCCCTGGTGAGCGCGGCCAACTCCAGCAAGCTGGGCGACCTGCGCTTCCTCGTGCGCGAGCGGCTGGTCGTCTTCCTTCGCTCGAAGCCCCAGTGGCTGCCCATGGTGCGCAGCGAATCCCGCCCCGCGCAGCCCCCGCCCTCCCGGGACGACCAGGAAGAGGCGACCCAGGGCGCTCCGGAGCCCCGGTCCTGAAGAAGAGCGCCTGTGAGAGCCCCAGGGAAAACGGGCGCTTGCACGGACGCTCGCCGCGCGATGAATATGTCGACCCACGCGGCGTAAGACGCCCGTGAGAGCATTCGCACCCAAGCTGGGGAGTCCAACAGATGAAGCGTCCTGTCACGTTGTGCGGAGCCCTGGCGCTCCTGGCCGTCGCCGCGCCGCTCACCGCGAGCGCCCAGGAGCGGGGCCGCACCGACGGGCCTGAAGAGTCGGAGTACGGCACGGGAGGCTACGGCGACAACCGCCGGGGCGTGTCGCTCCAGTTCGACTGGGGCGCGGCCATCAACTCCGGTGAGAACCCCCCGGGCGCGCCGGAAGGTCCGCCGCTCTTCGTGGGCGCCACCGTGTCCCTCTGGGGCGATGACTGGTACCGCCTGGACGTCAGCGGCGGCTACGTCTTCGACGGCGGGCGCTTCATCGGCAACGTGGGCCCCACCTTCCGCAGCTGGGGCTGGCCGGTGTCCTTCACCCTGGGCCTCAAGGCGGGCGCCATCGTCATCCCGGAGGGCGAGGGCCTGCGCTTCGCCATCTCGCCGCAGGTGGGCGCGGAGATCTTCCTGGACCGCCGCGACCGCGTGCTCATGGGACTGCACTATTCGCCGGACATCCCCATTGGGGGAGGAGGAGTCACGAACCGGTTGTTCATGAACGTCGGATACCGGTTCTGACGGAAACGCCATGATCGCTCAACTGCTCGCAGCCGCTGTCGCGTTGACCACGGCCCAGGCGCCTCGCGCCGCCTCGCCGTCCGTGGCACTGCCGTTCCCGTCGGGGGACGTGCAGACCTACAACATCATCCAGTGGGACCCGAACCAGCTGCCGCGCATCTATGAGCGGTCGGACCAGCTCCCTCTCACCGACGAGGAGCTGACCAAGCTGTCGCAGGCCGGCTTCGAGCCCGCGCAGCTGGTGAAGATGATTGAAGAGCGCCGCTGCGCCTGCGACGCGAGCGCGGACGGCCTCATCCGCCTGAAGAAGGCGGGCGTGGACAAGACGGTGCTGGCGGCGGTGTCGCGCCATGGCCTGGCGCCCAACCGGCAGCTGGACATCCTGGTGACGCTGGACTTCACCGGGGAGAGCCGCACCGCGCGCGAGGCGTTCCTCTACTTCTTCGTGGACGACGGGGACATCACCCGCGTGTTCTCCGCCAACCTCCCGGAGCTGCTGCAGCGCCGCAACAGCCACGAGACCATGGTGGACCGCAGCGACATCATGGTGGCGCGCACGGTGCGCCGTATCCAGCTCGCGGGCAATGTGCCGCTCAAGACCTACGGCGCGCACCGCGTGATGGTGGCCGCCAGCGCCAGCCCCACGCTCACGCACCCCTCTCAGCTCACCCCGCAGGAGCGCGCGAAGGCGCAGACGTACACCTTCGACTATCCGCGCGCGTCCTTGCAGAGCCTCTGCCGCCTGACGGCCGGCTACCGCCGCGACGCGGTGCTTGCCTACAAGTGGAACTTCGAAGGCAGCCGCTTCGAATGCGAATGGAACTAGGAGTCGACCCGACCATGAACACCCGCCGCCTGTTGCTGTCCGCCCTCGTCGCCGTGTCGCTCGCCGGCTGTGGAGGCTCCCGCGCCTTCACGCGCGGCACCTACGAGGACCCCAACACCATCGAGATGCTGGGCGACCGCTTCAACGAGAACGACCTGCAGCTCATCGCGAAGAAGATGGCCGAGTCGCTCGCCAACGCCCCGCGCTTCGCGCAGCCCCCGCCGCAGGGCGCGACCCTGCCCATCGTCCTCGTGGGTAAGCTGCGCAACAGCACCAGTGAGCACATCGACATGCGCTCGCTGGCGGACAAGATTCAAACGGCGCTCGCGCAGACGGGCCGCTTCGCGCTGGTGGACCAGGCCGCGCGCCAGGACATCGCGGAGGAGTACGAGTACCAGCAGTCCGGCTACGTGAACCCGAACGCCGCCAAGGCCCCGGGCCAGCAGGCGTCGGTGGACTTCCTGATGACGGGCGACCTCGCCTCCATCATCCAGGAGGTCGGCCGCGACAAGCTCGTCTATTACAAGATGACGGCGAAGCTGAACGACGTGCGCACCGGTACGCTGGCGTGGACGGACGAGAAGCAGATCCGCAAGAAGTTCGAGAAGCAGGGCGTGAGCTGGTAGCCGTCCGCCGTGGCCAACCTCCCCGACATCGCATCCCAGGCCCCGCGCGTCCCCGCCGCTTCCCCGGCGGGGGGGCGTTGGGGCCTGTTGTTCATCGTGGCCCTGAGCGCCCTGAGCGTCCTGGGCACGGGCTGCGCCAGCGACTACGTGGCGCGCACGGCGTCCGCGCGCTCCGCGTACCAGTCCTCCGACTATCAGCGCGCCCTGAGTGAGCTGGACGGCGAGCAGAAGGAGGCCCCCGAGCGCGACCAGCTCCTGTTGCTGTTGGACAAGGGCATGGTGCTGCACGCGGCCGGGCAGTGGGAGGAGAGCACGAAGGTGCTGGCCCAGGCGGATGACCTCATGTCGCAGCTGGACATCACCTCCGTGAGCGAAGAGGCCGGGGTGCTGCTCAGCAGCGAGCGGCGCCGCGCCTACCGCGGGGAGGACTTCGAGAAGCTGATGATCTCCGTCCTCCAGGCGCTCAACTACGCGGAGCTGAACCGCGACGAGGACGCGCTCGTGGAGGTCCGCCGCGTCAACGAGCGCATCGAGAAGATGATCACCGAGGAGAAGAAGCCGTACGAGCAGCTCGCCATCGCGCGCTACCTGGGCGGCGTGCTGTACGAGGACCAGCGCGAGTGGGACTCGGCCTTCATCGACTACATGAAGGCGTACGAGCTGGAGCCCCGGCTGGGCGGGCTGGTGGAGCCCCTGTTGCGGCTGGCGAAGAAGACGGGCCGCGACGACGCCTACGAGACGCTCTCCAAGAAGTTCCCGAACGTGGCGCACGACGCGGTGGGCCCCGGTGAAGGGCAGCTCGTCGTGGTGGTGGAGGCGGGCCTGTCGCCGCAGAAGGAGCGGGCATCGCGCGACTACGGCGACTCCGGAGACCTGATTGAAGTGCCCGTGTACCGGGACCGCGGCGGTACACCGCCGGTGCGCGTGTCGGTGGAGAACCAGGCGGAGCAGGCGGTGACGGTGACGTCGCTGTCGCGCGTGGCCCAGGTGCACCTGAATGACCGCATCGGCCGCATGTTGGCGAAGCAGCTCGCGGGCGCGGTGGCGAAGGCGGGCGTGGCCGCGGGTGTGGGCGCGCTCACGAAGAGCAAGGAGCTGGGCGTGCTCACCTTCCTGGTCCTCAACGCGGGCAACCAGGCGGACCTGCGCTCCTGGCTTTCACTGCCGGCGGAGTTCCAGGTCGCGCGCTTCCGGCTTCCTCCGGGAAAGCACACCGTCCAGGTGGATGCACCGGGCCGGCCCACCACACACCTGGTGGAGGTGAAGCCGGGACGGGTGGAGGTGCTGGTGGTGCGAAGCTACTGACGACGTCATTTTGGGAGTAGGGTGCGCGCCCCATGTCGCCGGTCGTAGCCGAAGTCCTCCTGTACTCCTTCATCGTCGTGGCGAGCGCGCTGGCCGGGGCGGGCGTGGTCATCTTCAATGACCGCTCCACGCGGCTCGTGACGTTCCTGGCCTTCGCGGCGGGCGTGATGTTCGGCGCGGCCTTCTTCCACATGCTCCCGGAGGCGTACGAGGGCGGCGGCTGGTGGGCCTTCGCGCTCGTGCCCATGGGCTTCCTCTTCGTGCTGGTGCTGGAGCGCTACCTCGTGGCCCACGCCTGCGAGGAGCCGCCAGACTGCGCGGAGCACGTGCATGGCCATGCGCTGGGCCTCAGCGCGTTCCTGGGCCTGTCCACGCACACGCTCTTCGACGGCATCGCGCTGGGCTCCTCGGTGAAGGAGGGCGTGGGCGCCATGGCGCTGCTGGCCATCACCGCGCACAAGATTCCCTCGTCGCTGTCGCTCGCGTCCATCCTCCAGGCGGAGGGCAAGAAGCGCGGCACCATCCTGGCGTACACCGCGCTGTACGGCCTGATGGTGCCGGTGGGCGCGGTGCTCTACTTCGGCTTCGACGCGGTGCTGAGCTTCCAGTCGCTGGCGCCCAAGGCCCTGGCCTTCTCCGCCGGCACCTTCCTCTACATCGCCGTGTCGGACCTGCTGCCGCACGTGAACAAGCACGGCAGGGACAAGCCCGGGCGCAACCTGGTGGCATTGGCAGCGGGGTTGCTGGTGATGTTCGTGCTCGCGCGCGTCCTGGGACACACGGAGCACTGACGGCACCATGGAACGACGCAAGGACTGGTACGAGCACCCGGAGTACTACGAGGCCATCTTCGGCACGGACACCGTGCGCGAGGCGGACTTCCTCCAGGAGCTGAGCCGGCGCTTCGGCACGGGAGGCAACCAGTGGCTGGAGCCCGCGTGCGGCGCGGGCCGGCTGGTGGAGGAGGCCGCGAGCCGAGGCCTGAAGGTCGCGGGCTACGACTTGTCGGAGGCCATGCTCGCGCACGCGCGCAAGCGCCTGTCCCCCGCGGAGCGCCGCCGCGTGAAGCTGTCCCAGGCGCGCATGGAGGACTTCTTCGACCCGGCGCTGGAAGGCCGCGTGGACCTGGCCCACACGCTGGTCTCCACCTTCCGCTACCTGGACAGCGAGAAGGCCGCGGTGGAGCACCTCACCGGCACCCGGCGCCTGCTCAATCCAGACGGCATCTACGTGCTGGGCTTCCACCTCACGGACTACGAGCGCTCGGGCCCTGAGCACGAGCGCTGGGTGGGGCAGGTGGGCGCGGACAAGGTCGTGTGCAACACGCACGAGGGCTTGCCGGAGCAGCGCCTGCGCCGCTCGCCCATGCGCAACCGCCTGCGCGTCACCGGCCCGGACAAGGACTGGCTCATCGAGACGACGTGGTTCTTCCGCACGTACGACGAGGCCCAGGTGAAGCGCCTGTTCCGCAAGTCCGGCCTGCGCGTCGCGGCCACGTTCGACTTCGACTACGACCTGGACTCGCCCGTGGGCCGCGGCAGCCCGCGCCTGGACCGCGTCTTCGTGCTGAAGCCGGACACGTCCTCCAAGGCCTGATTGGTATGGAATGACCCGGCTGCCCGCCCGTTCAGAAGGCGCGGTCCGTCAGGCATTGGGGCTCAAACGTCAGGGGTTTGCGTCCTGTCCGGACGCGCTCGCGTTCCAACGGGACGCAGGTTGAGTGGGGTGTTCATCGTGACCCCGCGGAATCATTGGACTTACCCTGTTGGCACGGCATCCGCAATGCGTCCCGCCCATACGCCGGCAACGGCGTGTACCGCATCCAGATGCACCCGGAGCGCGGAAGGAGGGGCCGCTCCTTCCGCGCTCTCCATCTGAATCCGCACCTCCCCGTCATCTCCGATAGAGTCCGCGTCTGCTTTTTGGACGGCTTCGCCGGTCGGCGGTGGCGCGGCTTCCGCACGGGAGGCGATGGGGATGCAAGACGAGTTGGCGCAGCTCATGGCTGCGCTCAGGGATTCCAGGGACTTCGAAACCGCGGCAGCGTCGACGTTGCGCCGGATGCTGGCCGTGGCGGACGCCGCGGTGGCGGCCAGCCGCTACGCGGGCCGGGCTCGGGTCCTGCGCGGCATCGTCCACCTGCGTCCTGGCGAGGCGTACCGCCGGCTGGCGGCGTTGGACGTGGGCGCGCGCGAAGTGACGGACGCGGGCGTCGAGATGCCCTTCTTCACCTCGGCCACGGCCTGGCGCGCGGTGGTGGAGCACCGGTGCGCGGTGTCCATCGACGTGAACATCGGCACGGTGCAGCCGCACGCGCCGGACGCGCCGGTGACGGGTGACCCGGGCCTCGCGGGCTTCCACAGCAACGAGAGCAAGCAGCGCTTCCTGGGCCGCCACGCGACGCACGTGTGCGTGCTGCCTTTGCGCACGCCCGCGGGCATGGAGGGCATGATCTCCCTGGAGGCGGATTGCCTTGCCGCCATGGGACAGGAGTTCGTCTGGCGCGACTCCGGAGACCTGCTCCAGCTGCTCACGGACATCGCCGCGCCGTACCTCACCGCGCTGCCGCAGCGGCCGGTGGCCACGCCGGAGGTGGACGAGTTCCTCCCCGTGGTGGGCCGCTCCATGGCGGAGCTCTTGCCCATCCTGCGCACCTTCGCGCTCCAGGACGAGACCATCCTCGTGAGCGGGGCCACGGGCGCGGGCAAGTCGCGTCTGGCGCGCTGGTGCCATGAGCGCTCCGGCCGCCGGGGCAAGCCCTTCGAGACGCTGGACCTGGTGACGGTGCCGGAGGACCTCCAGATGGCGGAGCTCTTCGGCTGGAAGAAGGGCGCCTTCACCGGCGCGGTGCGCGACGCGCCGGGCGTGGTGGCCCGCTCGGACGGCGGCACGCTGTTCATCGACGAAATCGACAAGCTGTCGCTGAAGGCGCAGGCGGGCCTGCTGCACCTGCTGGAGTCGCGCAGCTACCGGCCGCTGGGCGAGGGCACCGGCGAGAAGCTCGCGGACGTGCGCTTCATCATCGGAACCAACGCGGACCTGCACTCGCAGGTGCGCGCCGGCCGCTTCCGCGAGGACCTGTACTACCGCGTGAACGTGCTGCCGGTGCGCATGCCGCCGCTGCAGGACCGGCAGGACGAGATTCCCCTCTGGGCGCGGTACATGGTGAACCGCCGTCACCGCGAGCGGATGCCGGAGGGCTCCGCGCGGCTGGCGCCGGAGGCGGAGGTGATGCTGACCACCAGCTCGTGGCCGGGCAACCTGCGGCAGCTCGACAACATCGTGCGGCGTGCGTACACGCTGGCGATGGTGGAGCACGCGGCCGGCACGGGCGACCTGGTGCTCCACGAGAAGCACGTGGCGCGCGCGCTGGACTACGAGCAGTCCCCCAGCAGCGGTCGTCCGCTGCCGGAAGCGCTGCGGGCCGCGGCGCAGGCCTTCGTCGGTGAGGCGCGCAGGCGCAGCACGCCGCTGGACCTGGACTACGCGGACGGCTTCCGCGGGCTGGTGCTGGGCACGGCCATCCGCCAGATGGGCCGCGACGAGGCCTTCCGGATGCTGGGCCGCGAAAGCCTGGTGAAGAACCGCAACCACCACAAGGCGCTCAAGCGCGAGCTGGAGAAGGTGGACGGCCTCTACAAGGCGCTGGGCGAGGAGGGCTCCCCGTTCTCCGACCTGCTGGAGAACGAGGACGCGGACTGACGCCAGGGGCGCGCCTTCAGTGGATGGCGCTGCCCAGCGGCTGGTAGTTCTCGTCGCGCAGGCCCACGAGCACGCTGGTGCCGTTGTCCGTCACCCGCAGCTCGCCGTAGCGCGCCTTCGCGTAGCGCTCCGCGTGGCCCTCCTGGAAGAAGAAGGCCTCCGCGCCCAGGCGCATCTGCGAGTTGCGGATGCGGAAGCGCAGGCGCACCTCGCCGGGCGCGAGCGAGGTGCCCGCCTGCGTCTCGTAGCGCACGAACTCGCCCACGTTGTGCTCGTCCAGGCGCAGCACCACGTTGCCGTCCTCCTGGGGCTGCTCGCGGCCTTCGCGCCAGCCCTGGTTGATGGCGTAGTCGAGCACCATGTAGTCGCCCTGGATGAGCGAGCGCGGATCCACCGGAGCCAGCCGCAGCAGCACGGGTTGCCCCCGCGCGAGCACGGTCTCCTTCTGCACGACGAGGAAGGCGAGCGCGACGAACACCAGCGCGAGCCCACCGAAGATGACGGCGCCGCGTTTCATCGGGCCTCCGTGAGGACGGCGGGCTGCCGCCGCAGGAAGAACTGCCGCACGCCCAGCAGCAGCAGGCCGCTGCCCGTGAGCGCGAGCGCCTTGGCCAGCAGCGTGATGCGCAGGTCGTAGTAGTAGTACGCGCCGAACGTCAGCAGGAACGCCACCGCCAGCCCCAGCATCACGCGGCTGCGGCGGTGGAAGCCGAGCGTCAGCATCAGCACCGCCACCAGCACGCCCGGCGTGTTCAGCGTCATCACCGTGAGCAGCACGAGCGCGCCGGCCGCGGGAATCCAGACGCGCTGCTCCTGGGACAGGCCCAGCTCGCGCAGCACCCGCCACCCCGTCCACCCCACGAGGAGCGCCAGCAGGATGGAGAGGTACGCGCTCGGCACGAACGCACTCTCGAAGCGGAAGACGTAGCGGAAGCCCTCCTGCGAACTCTCGAAGCTGCGGAACAGCAGCCACCCGGGCACGGCGCACGCGAGCGCGAAGGCGATGGGGCCCACGCGAGGTCCCAGTTGCCCACGCCGCAGCAGCGGCTCGAAGAGCAGGATGCCGGAGAGCGCCGCCGCGCACAGGAGCATCCACACGTCCACGCCCGCGCCACTCACGGTATCGAGCGCCAGCACGCCCACGGACACGCAGAGCCCCACTGTCGCCAGGAAGTAGAGGATGAGGTCCGGGAACACGGCGAGCAGCGCGAGGGACGCCACCGCCCCCGCGAACGCGATGGTGGGGGTGCTCTGGTCCATCTGCCCCAGCCCCAGGAGGAACGCGCCCACGCCCGCCATGCACAGGGCCAGGGCGAGCTGCTCCATGAAGGGGCCCTGGGTGCTCCGGCGCAGGAACACCGACGCCACCGCCAGCATGAGGCCCAGGCCGGTGAGCGCCACCTCCTCCTTCCAGAGGCCCACGCAGGCGAAGAAGCTGAGCATGAAGGCGGCGGACAGCCACGCGCCACCGCCGGCCAGCGCCTTCACGAACCAGGGCGAGGCACCCAGCGTCTTCTGCCGGATCTCCAGGACGGTGCGGGCGCGCGCGTCCACCTCCGCGTCCACGTGGCCCTCGGCCTTGAGCCCCGCCAGCACGTCTTGAATGGTCGGTCGCAGGGCCATGATCAGGTCTCCTCCGAAACGCCGGTGGCCTGCGACTCGCGGCGCAGCCAGTACACCGCCAGGCTCACCTCGCCAATGAGCACCAGGGGCAGGACGAAGAGGGTGAACTCGTCGGCGTGTGTTACTTCCAGGAGGAAGTAGCCCACCGCCGTCGTGACGAGCGTGATGAGGCTCAGCGCGCCCATGGTGAGCAGGAACAGCTCGCCATGCAGGTGCCGGTGCAGGGCGTAGATGGCGACCAGCGCTCCCACCACCAGCGGCAGGGACAAGCCGGCCTCGAGCGACCGTTCGCGATTGCTCAGGATGAACAGGATGCCCAGGGTCACCAGCGGCAACAGCGTCATGATGGACAGCACGCGGGGCATCCACCGCCCCTGGAGCCAGGAGACCTTCTGATTGGCGAAGTGCTCGTACGTCGCCCAGGCGAACCCGTTGAGCAGCCCCAGCACCAGCGCGAGCCTTGCCTCATAGGCGTTGAAGCGCGTCATGCGCTGGCCCCAGAAGAGGATGACGCCCGTGTTGACGAGCACGAGCTGGAGCATCCAGAGGGGCGTGAAGCGCGCCAGCGCCACCCACGGCAGGATGAGCACGCCCCAGCCGATGAACAGCTCATACGGATCCGCGCCCGTCTGGTACGTCTGTCCGTACACGGCGAGCAGCGGGCCCACCAGCACCGCGGCCGCGAGCAGCGCGAACTGGCCCGCGGGCCGGTCACCCAGCCGCCACGCGCCCACCGCCGCCCCGGCCATGCCCAGGCAGATGAGGCCCAGCTTCGAGAAGCGCCCCAGCTCCGCCCAGTTGAAGGCGAAGAAGTACACCACGCCCGCCAGCACCAGCAGCGAGCCCAGGGCCATCAACGTCGTGGACAGGAACGCGCGCCAGGCGGGCCGCTCCGGCGAGGCGACCGCCAGGTGCAGCGCACGCCCGTACGCGTCCGGTCTCAGGATTCCGGCGTCCGCCAGCGCGTGCAGCCGCTCCGGCGTCGCCTCAAGGTCGAGGAAGTCTTTCGGCACGGCGGGGGACTGTACCCGGTTCAAGTGACGCCGGGGACACCGCGCCAGCTCACGGGCTGGAGGGCTCCGCGTCCAGGAAGGCCTTCAGCTCGGGGAGCACGCGCTCGGGATGCTCCAACTGCGGACTGTGTCCGCACGCCACGCGCACCACCCGGGCCAGGGGAAGCCCGCTTGCGGCCTCGTCCGCCAGTGAGACGGGCAGCGTCTCGTCGCGCTCGCCCCAGATGAGCAGCACGGGGACCTTCACCTCGCCCAGCCGCTCGCGGCGGTGGAACAGCGGACCCGTCAGCGGCACCAGCGCGTTGAAGGCCTGCGCGGCTTCGGGCCTTCCACCGGGCACGCTCAACAGCTCGTAGCCCAGCTGTCCCAGCTTCTCTCCCAGCGGCGTGGGAGGCGGCGGCAGCATCCGGGCCATCGCCCAGGGGCCCAGGTTGCGCGCCAGCCGCTCCGGCCCCGCCCGGAAGAACAGGCGCGAGGCGCGCGGCATCTCCGGACCCAGGCCCATCGCGTCCACCAGCACCAGCCGCTCCACCGGCACCGTTCCGCGCAGCGCGAGCTCCAGCGCCACCAGTCCGCCCAGCGAGTGGCCGACCACCGCCACGGGCCCCGGCGCCACCATCCCCAGCGCCTCCTCCACGGGCGCCGTGAAGAAGCGCACCGCGTCCTCCGCGGACTTCACGTGCACGTCCGCCGGGGTGGACTGACCGAAACCGGGCAGGTCCAGGGCCAGCACCCGGTGGTGCCGGGCCAGCGCCGTCAGGTACGGGAACCAGTGGGTCGCCGCGTTCCCACGTCCGTGGAGGAAGACGACCGTGGAGCGGGCGCCCTCGGGAGGCCCTCCTTCGAGGATCCGCACCGCGCCACCCCCGGGTAGCCAGTGAACCTGGGGCACCACGGCCGGGGCCAGCTGGGCCAGGAGCCCCGTCTCCACCGGGCCCACGGGGGGCGTGGCGCCCGGGGCTCCGGGGCGGCCGGCGGCGTCCCAGCG
>NZ_RAWP01000073.1:0-51920 GCF_003668935.1 Corallococcus sp. AB032C
ACCCCACCCCGCTCCCCCGCTCCCCCGCGGATCACGACTTTTGGACCGCAGCATTTTTGACACCCCAAAACGGCGTGTGCGATAACTCCCGGTCAAGCCTTTTCTCACCACCCACAAGGAGTGGCAGGCGATGTTCACGGGCGTGAAGGTCTTCTCCGCGACGAAGGCCAAGGAGCGGGAAGAGTTGGGTGAGAACGTCACCCGCTGGATCAAGAGCAACGCGGACCTGGAGATCGTGGACCGGGTCGTGTGCCAGTCCTCTGACAACGAGTTCCACTGCTACACGCTGGTGCTCTTCTACAAGCACGCGAAGCCGCCGGCCTGACCGCCGCGGAAGCCCCTGGACTCCTCGCGGGCCCGTCCTCTTCCAGGCACTCACCTTTGTCGGTGCGTGCGGGGAGGCCGGGCCTTTCCGTTTCCGTATGTTATGGTCCGCGCCGTGGCGCGCTTCGGGGACGACAGCGGGGAGGAGGACCGGCAGCTACGCACGGACGCCCTGCCGGCGATGCGCTCGGCGCGGGTGCGGGTGCGGCTGTTGGTGCTGTCCGGCCCGGAGGCGGGCCAGAGCTACCCGCTGGCGCCCGGGCGCTACCGGGTGGGCGCGGACGCCAGCTCGGATGTGATCATCGCGGACCGGGCGGTGTCTCGCAGCCACCTGCTGCTGGACGTGCGCGAGGACAGCATCCAGGCGGTGGACGTGGGCTCGCGCAACGGCTCCTTCTGCGAGGGCATGCGCTTCACCACCCTGGAGGTGCGCCCCGGCGCGGTGCTCACGCTGGGCACGACGGAGCTGAAGCTCGTCCCGGAGGGAGAGAAGGCGCACACCCTGCCCCTCTCCAACCGTGAGCGCTTCGGCAACCTGGTGGGCCAGAGCCGCCGGATGCGCGAGGTGTTCACCCTGCTGGAGCGCGTGGCCCAGGGCGAGTCCGACGTGCTCATCCAGGGCGAGACGGGCACCGGCAAGGAGCTGTGCGCGGAAGGACTGCACCTGCATGGCGGGCGCTCCAAGGGGCCCTTCGTCATCGTGGACCTGGCGGGCGTGGCGCCGCAGCTGTTGGAGTCGGAGCTGTTCGGCCACGTGAAGGGCGCCTTCACGGGCGCGCAGGCGGACCGGGCGGGCGCCTTCGAGCGCGCGCACGGCGGCACCCTCTTCCTGGATGAAGTCGGAGAGCTCCCGCTGGAGGTGCAGCCCCGGCTGTTGCGCGCGCTGGAGCGCCGGCAGGTGAAGCGGGTGGGCGCCAATGACTACCGCTCGGTGAACGTGCGGGTGGTGGCGGCCACGCACCAGGACCTGGAGGGCGCGGTGAAGACGGGCCGCTTCCGCGGAGACCTGTTCCACCGGCTCGCGGTGCTGCGCGCGACGCTGCCGCCCCTGCGCGAGCGGCCGGAGGACATCCCGCTGCTCATCGACACCGTGCTGGAGCGGATGGGCAAGCCGCCCAGTGCCCTGTCGGACCAGACGCGCGCCCTGCTGGCCCAGTACCCGTGGCCGGGCAACGTGCGGGAGCTGCGCAACGTGGTGGACCGGGTGGTGAGCCTGGGCGAGTCCGCGCTGCCGGAGCTGCCGGACACGCCGGTCGCGCGCCCTGCCCTGTCGCCGGACCTGGACCCGGAGGACACGCTGTCGCTGGCGCTGGAGCTGCCCTTCAAGGAAGCGAAGGAGCGCCTCATCGAAGGCTTCGAGCGCGACTACCTGCGCACGGTGCTCGAGCGGTGCGGCGGCAACGTCTCCAAGGCGTCGCGAGAGGCGGGCATCGACCGCGTCTACCTGCGGAAGCTCCTGCGCAAGCACGGGCTGGTGTCCGGGCCGGACTGACGGCGGTCCCCTGCCCCCACCCGGAGTCACGGCCCCCGTGGGCCGGGTGACACTGGGGCGGGCCTCCCTGGCGGGGGTGGTTGTCGGTGCGGGTTTCCGCCCCATCTTGGGAGCACCAACGCACGAGAGGTGGGTGCCATGCGCCAGGGATGGGGGAGGTGGCTGTTCGTCGGGGGGCTCGTGCTGGGCGTCAGCGCGTGCCAGCCGCGGGACGGGGCTGTCTCGGAGAGTGGCGTGGTGCCGCGGCTCGCGGTGTTCCAGGCCGGGGCGGCGGTTCCCACGGAGGAAGGCACCGGCGGGAGCGGAAGCGGAAGCTTGGGCTCGGTGGTGGCGGAGGACGTTCCGGACTTCTACGGCACGGTGACGATTTCGGGCGCGCGGGGCTTCACGGTGCGCGACGACGACGGCGTGGAGCGGCCGTTCGTGGTGGCGCCGTCCACGCGAATCCTGCGCGACGGAAAGCGCGTGGCCCGCACCCAGCTGTCCCCGGGTGTGCTGGTGCACACGACCTACGGCGAGCGGCTGGGGTCGTGGGTGGCCACGGACGTGGAGATCTACTCCGGCACGCCGTCGCGGGACATGACTGCGACGGCGGCGGCGGCACCGGTGAAGCGCTGACGGGCGGGCGCTCGCGTCAGTAGACGGCGAGCGCCTGCGGCAGGTGGTAGCTGACGATGGTGAGCACGGGGATCTTCGGGCCCTCGTCCTCGTCGTCGGTGGTCATGCCGGAGGTGACGCGCAGGCCGTCGAAGCGCGCGAGGATGACGTAGTCGCGGCGGGTCTCCAGGAAGGGATCCGGCGCGGCGAGCCGGCCCAGGGCTTCGCGGCCGGTCTCCTCGGAGAGGTTGTCGTAGGTGCGCTCGGAGGCGGACTGGGTGGTGCTCTCGCGGGTGAAGATGGAGCCGCCCACGCGGCCCTCGCCGGTGATCGCCGTCCGTCCGCCCAGGTCGCCAGAGGCCTGCGTCACGGTGTCGGTGTGGTAGGCGATGCCGACCTCGCGGCGGGAGGCCACGGACTGGAGGCCCTGCTCCACCAGCCACAGCGTGGGGCGCTCCCCTTCCGAGCGCTGGTCGGCCACCTGCGCGCGCAGGAGCACGTAGCGGCCTCGGTAGGTGTCCGGCTGGGCGACGGCGGACGCGAGCGAGAAGATGGGCACCTTGCGCGCATGGAGCAGGCGCAGCTCACCGTCCACGCTGCCGCCGCGCTGGGCCACGACGCGGGCGATGAGGTTGGCGGCATCCGGACGCACGCGCAGGTCTTCCGCCCACGCACTGCCCAGCACGGCGCCCAGCTGGGTGAAGCCGGGGGCCTCCGAGCACAGCTTCAGGGCCAGCCACGCGTCGTCGCGTGAAGTCGCCTGGAGCTTGCGGGCGGCGGTCTCGCACGAGGCGGGCGTGGAGTAGCGGGCCAGGAACGCGCGGGCGTCATGCGGCGACGTGGGCGGTTGCTCCGCGACGACGGATTGCTTGGGCGCGGGGGGCGGCGTCCGCGGCGGAGGCGAGTCCGTGAGGGCGCGGTCCTCCAGCGCGACGTGGGAGTGCGAGGCACCGCAGCCGGTGGCGAGCGCACCCAGGAGGGTCAGCAACAGAAGACGGGGCATGGCGCGAGGCTCCTTGAAGTGCGACAGCGCGGTGGACGCGCTACAGCGAGGCGGAGTCGGTGTGCTGCGAGTTCGCGCGCGACGGCGACTGGCGCGGAATGGACGCGGACGGGGGCAGCATCATGGAGCAGGCGTCGTGGCAGCGCTCGTCCATGCACGCGAGCGTGGTGGGCCCGGCCTGCTGCCGCGACACGGCCGCGTAGCAGCTCTCCCCGTTGCCGGGGCACTGGCTGCGCGCCGCGCACTCACAGCAGGTGGAGGCCACGGAGGCCATCAGCTGCACATCCTGGAGCACGGAGGACAGCGCGCGGTAGCAGGCGCGAGCCGCGGGCGCGAAGCGGCCCTTGGCGTCCACCACCGGCGTATTGCCTTCGATGCCGCAGCGGCCCACGACGTCCGCGTACTTGCGCTCGCAGACAGCGACGAGCTTGGGGTCGGGCGAGCCGTCCCGCGCGTTGCTCACGGCCTCCGAGCAGAGGGCGCGAGATGCGTCCTTCAGCAGCTTGATGTTGGCGGACTCCACGTCCGAGTTCGCGTTCTTGGGAGGCGGCGCATCCGCCTCGAACACGCACTCCTTCCCCGCACGCAGCGTGTCGATGGTGCACGACCACGCGGTCGGAGACGCATCCACGAGCGGGGGCGCCCCCAGCGCTTCGGGAGGCAGGGACGACGGCGCGGGGCCGGACGGCGCGGCGCCGAGGAAGAGCAGGGACAGGAGCATCGCCTTCATATGGGACGCAGCGTAGGACTTTGGCCCGCGCCGCTCAAACCGCTCCGCCGGGTGGGTGTTTGTCCACCATCATGTCCGTGGGTCTCGGCGGACCGGTCTCCTCCAGCATCGGAAGGGCCTTCGTCCGGTGAATGACGATGGGCGGCTCGATGAGCCGGGGCGGTGTCGCCCGCGTGTCCGTCGGGTCCGGAATCCACACCGGATCCTCGGGAGAACGTCCCCGCTTCCACCGTCGCGGCACCCGCCGGAAACCCACCGGGTACACCGTGAGCTGGCCGTCTTCGTCGAAGTGGAGCCGGAGGAAGTTCTTCCAGTCCGGAATCGACAGCGACGAGAACGCCTCGTTGGGGTGACAGGAGAACACGTTGAGCGACAGCAGCAGGTACACGCCCACCACCAGCGGCCCCACCAGCGCTCCGCCGCCAAACAGCAGCAGCCCGCTGAGGAAGTCCCGCCGCAGGCTCCATTGAAGCTCCGCCGCCAGTGGCGCGGCGACGGCGGACACGCCCCAGGTGAGCAGCAGCGCCACCCCCAGGTGCGCCAGTCCATGCACCACGCCAGCGGCCTTCTTCCAGAGCGGTCCCCGCCGGCCGTCCGCGAACGCCACCGCGCCCAGCACCACGCCGGCCCCCAGCACCATCGAGCCCGTGCTCTGCAACGCCGCGTTGATGAGCTCCCGGAACGAAGGCGCACCCACCGCACCCTCGTTGAGGTTCGCGGCCACGCCCCAGCCCAGCAGTGTGTAGACGACGCCCATGAACGCGCCGAACCACGGGTTGATCGCGGTGAACGCCAGGTTGCGCCAGGCGAGCCACTGGGACGTCTTCCGCGGCGGATAGCTCGCCTTCTGCACGAAGCCGCCCGGACTCTGATCCACCTTGGGCAGGTGCGTGGGATGCAGGAACGCCCCTCCCCCACCCGCGATGATCTTCTGCCGCCCGTCCGCGTTCTCGTGCCGGCGGTAGTGGTGCAGGTCTCCCGCCAGGAAGACGCTCACCTTCTTGCCCAGCACCTTCTGCTCCAGGAAGTCGATGTTGTGGTCCAGGAAGCCGCGCCCCGCGGGAGGCATCACCTGCTGCTTCACCCACGCAGGCTCCGCGTTGCAGAGGATGATCCGGTCCGTGCCGCGCATCTGTGCGGCCACCTTCTGGAAGAACTCCACCTGCGGCGCGTCCAGGTCGGACTCCAGCTGCATGTCCGTGCCCACCAGCCACCAACCGTGCGGCAGCCTCAGCGCGAAGTAGCTGCGCTGCTGCTGCGTGCGCCAGCCATTGGAGCGCCGGCCCTGGCAGAACAGGCGCGTGAAGGACACCAGTCCGTCGTACCAATCATGGTTGCCGGGCACCGCGAACAGGTGCGGCCGGTGTCGCCGCTTGTTCAGCGCGTCCTCGTACGGCACCACCGTGCGCGCCTGGTATTCGTCCACGCTCGCGGTCGGGTACACCTCGTCCCCGCCGAACACGAGCACGTCTCCGCCCCGCGTGACGTGCGTCTCGCCGGACTCGCCCGTGAGCGCCAGCTCCGGCGCCATCACCGCGGACGCCACCGCGTAGGTGGAGTCCCAGCCGTCGCCCAGGTCCGCCACGTAGTCCAGCCACAGCTCGTCGCGCGGATGACCGGTGTCGTCCACCGAGTAGTCGAACGTCAGCGGCTGCGGCCGGGAGACGGCATCCAGCAGCCGCCGGTCCGCCTGCTTTCCGAACGTCCCGGACAGCAGGGCCTTCATGCCCGACTTCGCGAGCACGGCCGGGTCGTACCACGACACCATCTTCCGGCCCGGAGGCGTCTGTGGCGCGGGCTCGACGCGCCGGCCCGGGATGCGGCTCACATCGGATGCGCGGACGGCCATGGCCCCTCCTCCGTTTCCCGCCACGCACGTCCCCGGGTGCCCCGGCGATACGAATCAATGAGCGCATCCGCGAACCGGTCCGCGAGCGCGGCGATGGTGAGGCTCGGGTTGGGCCCGACGGGGCCCGGCATCATCGAGCCGTCGGCCACGTACAGCCCCGGGTGGCCAAAGGCCTCGCCCGTCGAGTCCACCACTCCCTCGTCCGGCCTGCGTCCCATGGGACAGCCGCCCAGCGGGTGCACGGTGATGACCCGGCTCAGGTAGCTGAGCGGGTTCTGGAGCAGCCTCCCCTCCAGCGTCCGAGCGATGTCCGCCATCGACTGGCGCACCTGCTGGAAGTACTCGCGCGAACCGCTCATCCGCCAGTCGATGGCCAGCATCCCGTCGTCCGTCAGCCGCATGTGGCCGGTGGGAAGGTCGCGCCCCATGCCCAGCAGCGGCAACGACGTCGCGGAGCCCAGGCAATCCCCCAGCAGCTCGGCGATCTCCTCGCTCACGTCGGAGTCGTGCGTGCGTCCCGTCCACCCACGAATCAGGCGCCACGCCAGCTTGAGGCCTCGCTCCACCAACGGCGCCTGATACGCGCCCTCGTAGAGCCAGTTGACGAACTCCGGGTAGCCCGCGTCCTCGATGTAGTAGCCCCGGCCCGTGCCGCCCTCCTCCTGGCTCCGGAAGTGCAGCGCGCTGGTGATGACCGGCCCGTGCCCTCCCTCCAGGATGCGAGGCAGCTGCTTGCCGGTGCTCGAGTCGTGGCACTGGCGCATGAAGCCCAGCAGGTCTCCGTTGCCGCAGAAGCGCGTGCCCAGCCGTCCGCTCAGGCCGGGGAAGTTCCGCTGGTTCTTCAGGAGCAGGAACGGGGTGCCGAACGTGCCCGCCGCCAGCACCAGCCGGTCCGCCGTCACGGTGCTGCGCGGCAGCATGGACTGGGGACCTTCGCGAGGCACGTCCTCCGGCGTGTCCGTGTGGTCCAGGTACCGCACCACGTAGCCTCCCCCTTCCGAGGGCCACAGCTCCGTCACCTCCGCGCGCGTGCGCAGCTCCGCCCCCGCGTCCTTCGCCGCGGACAGGTACGTGTAATCGAGCGTGTTCTTGCTGCCCGTGTTGCACCCGATGTCGCACTCGCCGCAGAGGTGACAGGTGGTGCGCGTACGGCCGTGGAGGTTGGGATGCTCCTCGCGGATGGGCTCGCCAGGGACGGGCACCTCGCCGGGGTTGCCGAACGTGACGGCCAGCGGTGGCAGCTGCCAGTCGCCCGCGCGGCCCAGGCGCTCGGCCGCGAGCTTCATGGCCAGCGTCTTCGCGGTGGAGTCGTAAGGCGGATGCTCCAGCGGATAGCGCTGCACGCGCATCATCCGCTCCACGGCGTCGTAGTGCGTCTCCAGATCCGCGCGGGTGACGGGCCAGTCCTCGTAGCCTCCGTCATGGAGAGCCTCGTGGATGAAGGTCTTCGCGTCCTTGCGCAGCAGCACGTTCGCGTAGATGAGCGACCCGCCGCCCAGCCCCGAGGACACCACGCCGCCCAGCCCCTGGAAGGACCAGAGGTTGAACAGGCCGTGCATGCCCTTGCGCGGGTCCCAGAAGTTGCGGCGCATGTCGTGCGGACTGCGCGCGAAGGAGCCCGGCGGATACGCCTTGCCCCGCTCCAGCACGCACACCCGCAGGCCCGCTTCCGCCAACCGCCACGCCATCACCGAACCGCCGAAGCCCGAGCCCACGATGACGACGTCGAAGTGCTCAGCCCTCGTGGCCATGCGTGGCCTCCTCTGCGCGCTCGCGCACCGGCGCCTCCGGGGCGTAGAGGTCCCAGAGCGCGCCCAGGAACAGGTGGCCGAAGCGGGCCATCATGCCCGCGCCCTCCAAGCCCCCACGCGACGAGCGCATGCTGGCCACCAGGTGGAGCAGCTCGCGCATGCCCAGCACCAGGACGCCCGCGCCCACCACCGGGCCGCGCGAGTCCACGCCCGCGTGCAGGTAGCTGTAGAGCCGGGTGGTGTCGCGCCAGAGGTCCGGGCCCGGGTCGTCGCGCAGCGTCTTCGTGCCGTCCAGGTAGTAGTCCTGGTCGTTCGCCTGGAAGCGCAGGCCGTAGGTCATGATCTTCGTGCGCGGATCATCCGTGGAGCGGAAGAGATTGAAGCTCCCTTCGCGCACGGGCAGGTCCATGCCCAGCGGCTTGTATTGCACGTGCGCCACCAGACGGGCCGCGTGGTCCGGGTCGCGGATGAACGCCTCCATGTCGTCGATGGTGATGGTGCAGTGCATGGTGAAGGGCGTGGAGCGTCCGTCGTGGGCGCCCGCCTCGGGGTCGGTGGTGCCCATCGCGAGCGGACCGGCCATGGTCTCGCGGAAGGTCAAGTCGTAGGAGGGTTCGGTCATCTGCGTGATCTCCGGGGTGAGGGGCAGGCCCTGTCCGTCCGCCACCGCCAGGTAGCGACAGGCGTCCGAGTAGCCCTGGTCGATGAGGGTCGAGGCCGTGACGTGGCCCACGTAGAAGTCCGGGTCCAGGGGCAGCGGGTGCTCGGGCCTGATGAGGTGCACGGTGATGGGCCGCACGTGTCCCGGCACGTGCTCGCCCGCGAGGATGCGCGCGTTGAGCTCGCGCACCTGCTCCAGCTGGGCGAAGAGCGCGCCGTTCGCGCTCAGCTCAATCATATGGACGTACTGGCGGAAGAAGCCGTCTGCGTAGGTGGACGTGTTGCCGATGCACCAGACGATCCACACCTCGTCCGCGCCCCGGTGCACGGCCTCCATCACGTTGGCGTCCTGGATCCACACCGAGTCCAGGTACAGGTGGCTGTCCTTCACCACCGGGGGCATGAAGAGCGGCAGGGAGATGCCAGCCACCAGCAGGTCGCGGTCCACGTCCGTGTGCGGGATGGCCTCGTTCGTCTTCCGGGCGAAGTCGCACACGTTGAAGGTGCCGGAACGCTCGCGGTTCGCGCGGATGGCGTCCACGTCCACTCCCAGGTGCGGGAAGACGCGCTGGACGATGCCGTCCGCGTCCCCCAGCGCGGTGAGCGTCCAGGGCCGCGCGTATTCATCCAGCGGCATCAGCGACACGAAGTCCTTCACGTCCAGCGTCCGCCACCGCTCGCACATCTGCGCGGGGGTCTGGCCGGACAGCCACATCGCCAGGTTGATGATGCCGCCGGACGTACCGTCCGCGTGGGAGAAGGACAGCCGTGCGTCCGTCAGCGCGCGCAGCACGCCCGCCTGCCACGCGACGCGCATGCCGCCTCCCGCGAGCACCAGCGAACGCCGGGGCGCCTCCGCCGGGGACCCCTGGACGGCCGTGGCCTCGTCGAACGTGCGCTGGGGCCGCCGCGAAGGCACGCCATTCCGGGTCGCATCCGCGACACGCAGCGCACTGACGGAAGGACTGGTGGCCTCCGGAGCCCCTTCCTCTGTCTGCGGCCTGAGCACGGTGATGATCTGCTCGCGCTGGCGCAGCGACGCGTAGAACCCCAGCACCAGCACGGCGGACAGCGCGTCGAACGCGGCCACCCCCAGCGCCAGGGGCGACAGCAGGTCGCGCGCCACGCCCGCTGCCACCATTCCGCAGGCCCCCATCTTCTGGAGGCCGGTCCACAGGAAGGCGGCGGGGTTCGCTCGGGGCTCGTGCAGGCCGTGCAGGAGCAGGCCTCCGAACAGCACCATGAACATGCCCACGATGCGGAAGAAGTGCGCGGGCGCTGCGGACGCATCCGCGTGCAACAGGCGCAGCTCCAGCCCTGGCAGGAACATCTGCGCCGCGCCGGTCGCGACGGTGATCCACCCGATGGCCGCGAGCGCCCAGCGCCAGGGGCGCCCGTGGACGCGGGCCTGGCGCTCCAGCCATCGCGACGCGGTCGGGCTCATGCGTGGGCCTCCCGGCGCGGAGGCACGGGCAGGCCCAGGCGCCAGCGCTCTCCCGCCGGCTGCTCGGCGCGCAGCACCCGGTGCACGAAGTAGCCCAGCGTGAGCAGCCACTGCACCGTCCACAGCCCCACGCGGATGCGGTTCATCCGCATCCACGCGCCCAGCACCTCCGTCAGCCGTTCAGGCGACGTGATGCCGGCGGCCATCTCGTCGTTGTACGGGAAGATGTAGATGCGCGTGAGCAGCGTGGCCACCACCACCGCGACGAGCACGCCCACCGGATACCAGCGCAGGGCCGTCTTGCGCTCGCGCCACACCAGCACTCCGGCGGAGAGCAGCATCACCGCCGTCATCCAGGTGAAGAACCGCGTGGCCGCCTGCACCTGCGGCACGAACTGCAGGTAGTAGTTGTCCACCGTGAGCTGGGGCGCGATGGGGAACGTGAAGAGGATCAGCGACCAGCCCGTGCCCAGGTACATGGACGTGCACAGGAACAACAGGCACGCGTTCGCCAGATCCAGGCGGCCGCCGCGCTTCATGGCCGCGCTTCCTCCGGCAGGGGCGCCACGGCCTGGAGCACCCTCGGCGGCGCTCCGTCCGACTCCGGGTCCGGCATGGGCGTCTGGTCCTGGCCCAGGTCCACCACGCTCTTGAGTCCCTCCGGATACGTGTCCGGAGGCAGCGTGGGCTGGGTGAGGAACCACGCCTCGAAGTGGTCATCCAGCACGCCGCTGGACGATGGGAAGAACCCGGTGAGGAACGGGCGCGGGGAGATGCTCAAATCCCTCAGCACCTGCACGCGCGGATGGTCCCCCACCTCCAGCGTGCCCCACGCGCGCTTCCCCAACCGGAAGCCGAAGCGGCCCCGGAAGTAGATGGTGGACTTCATCAGCATCCCCCGGAAGGCGCAGTAGTTCACCGCCGCCATCCGCAGCGGAAGCCACGCGAGCTTCGGGCGCTCGATGCGCACGCGCACCGCCTGCTGGCCGCCCTCCTCGTAGCGGCTGCTCACGGAGCCGTCCTCCACCCGGAAGTCCAGCCGGGCCAGGTGCTTGGGCATGCCCCAGATGCCCTTGCCGCCCTTCACGGAGACCTCCGTGTTCACCGGCAGGTCCACCACGTACTGCCCCAGGCCGAAGCGCTTCTGGAACAGCAGGGGCAGGAGCGGCGGCGCGGGCCTGCGTCCATGCGTGCACGCGAGCGCGATGCTGAACTCGATGTACGCGCCGATGTCCGTCTGCTTGTAGTCGATGACGGAGACGAGCAGCACGCCGCGGTCGCGCGACAGGCGCAGCGGGTGCAATTCATTGCCGGGCAGCAGGGCCGCGGCGCGGCGAGCGTCCACGGTGAAGGCGGCCACCATCGCCGGTGCCCCCATCGAGTCCACCGGCAGCGCGTACGGGATGTCGTCCACCCGCGAATAGCGGCCGTACTGGGTCTGGATGCGTCGAGGCAGGAACATGGCTTTGCCTTTCGTCAGTGGAGCGCGGAGCGATCCAGCTCGGAGAGGATGAGGGGGAAGACGTCCTGGGACGCGCGCTTGCCCATGAAGACGTCCAGGTGGCCGTAGCCCGGCAGGAGGTGCAGCGCGTGCCGGCCCGGGTGGAAGTGCTCCAGGTGTTCGAAGCTGCGGCGCTGGCTCTCCGCGAGGAAGCAGCGGTTCTCCTCTCCCGCGAAGAAGACGAAGCGCGCGTCCGTCTGGGGCTCGCGCACGCCCAGGTCCTCCGGCAGTGCACGGAAGCCCTCCACAGGCACCAGATGGCCGGCGCGCACGCACTGGTCCATCTGCTTGAAGAAGCTGAAGGGCACCGGACCGAACTCGTGCTGGAGCCAGTCGTGCGTCCGGGCGTTGAGGTTCTCGTGGCGCCACAGCACCGGGAAGCCCGTGCCGTAGGTGAAGCTCGTCCAGCGGCAGACCAGGTTCTCGCACTCGTGATGCGTGGCCTGCACCACGCGCGTCAACATCCGGGACGTGCGCGTGGGGCCGCCGTAGGCCCACTGCGGATCCAGGAAGGGCGTCAGGTGCGCGACCAGCGGCACGGCGTAGTGCAGCTTCACCTTGGCGGTCGCGGGCACCACCGGGTGCAGCGACACCGCGTTGGTGATGATGAGGTCCACCTCTGGAAGGAGCCCCGCCACCGCGGCCATGGTGAAGCTGGTGGAGCCCTGGCAGTGGATGACGGCCTTGATCTTGTCCGCGCCCGTCTTCTCCCGGACGGTGCGGATGGCGGGCGGGTGGTCCAGGACGGCGGCCTGGTCCAGGGTCCACTCGCCCGGCTCCACGTCCATGCTGGCGCGCCAGTTCTCCAGCCACACGTCGTAGCCGTCTTCAATCAGCGCATCGACGACCGTCTGTCGCACCGGCGCGCGGAAGATGTTCCCGCGCACGCCGGCTCCGTGCACCAGCACCACCGGCCCCTTGTCCGCCTTCTCGACACCGCGCAGGTGAACCAGGTGCAGCGCGCGGCCGTCACCCGCGAGGAAGGGAACGATCTCCTCGGTGTAGCGCGGCTCATGGATTGTTTCCGCGGACATGACGGCATCCCCCCACTCCGCAAACGTTGGGCGGTGCGCGAGGGCCGACAACCGGCGTGCAACCCCACCCGGGGCGCCGCTCGCTGCGCCAGACCGGGACCGCGGGCAACGGCGCTGCGCCTCCCTGTCACGCCGTCCGTGTCAGCCCTTGGAGTGCTATGCGTGGGGCATGAACGCGGACCCAGGTTGGAGCGACTACGAGGGCGGCGCGACGCTCGGCGGCATGGGCAGCCAGGGCGGCACCGTCGTGCGGGACGAGGGCTTCCGCGGCCTCCTGCGTCTGACCTACGAGTCGGATGACTCGCGGTCCTTCCATGTCGTCACCTGCGGCATCTCCGGTTGGCTGTTGCATCCGCGCTTCTTCGACAACGCGGCGGAGGCGCTCCACGCCTTCGACTCCATGAAGCCCGCGCTGGAGGAACTGGGCACGACGCTCCCCGAATGCGGTCCCCGCTCCACGGCGGACGGACGGGCAGCGGGTCCACTGCTCGCCGCCTTCCGCGTGCGCTTTTCCTGAGTCGCGGACCTTCCGCGCAAGGATTGCTTAAGGTTCTCCCGAGATAACCCGGTTCGCCGTCCGGTCAGCCCCGGGCGGCCCCGAGGGCGGCACGCTCGCCGCCCCTGGCTCCCGAGCTCCCGGAGGAACCCCGGATGAAGAGCGAATCCCCTCAGGACCTTTCCCCCAAGGTCATCACGCGCCGGAGCATCTTGCGTGGCATTGGCCTGTCGCTGGCCGCGGTTCCCGTGGCGAAGCTGCTCGTCGCCTGCGGAGGCGACGACACGACGGGCGGCGACACCAACACCGGCGCCGACGCGGGCACGGGCACCGACGCGGGCGTGGTGGACCCGGGCTTCTGGGCCACGGGAGGCACCGCGGCGATGACGGCCGCCGCCGTGTATCCGGACCCCTTCGCGTCCGGCCTGGGCACGGTGTGCAACCTCGCCTGCGAGGCCACGCTGGGGCCCTGCTACGCGACCACGGTGGACCGCAAGGACATCAGCGAGGGCCATGACGGCCTGCCGGTGCGCCTGGCCTTCCTCGTCGTGGACGAGTCCTGCAAGCCCATCCCGGGTGCCACGGTGGACATCTGGCACGCGGGCCCGGAGGGCCTCTACTCCGGAGAGGACGCGAGCGACTTCTGCACGTCCGGAGACGCGACGGCCCGAGCGGCGCGGTGGTTCCGCGGCGTGCAGACCACGGACGTCAACGGGCGCGTGGACTTCGACACGTGCTTCCCCGGTTGGTACAGCAGCCGCACCATCCACATCCACTTCACGGTGCGGGTGAACGGCCAGGAGTTCGTCACGTCGCAGCTGTTCTTCGACGACTCGACGAGCGACGACATCGTCGACAGCCAGCCGCTCTACAACACGCGTGGCGAGCGCGACACGACCAACCAGAACGACACGGTGGTCTCAGGAGACGCGGTGGGCGACTACCTCTTCGCCACGCAGCGCATGTCGGACGGCGCGATGCTGGCGTCCAAGACGCTGGTCGTCCGCTCCTCGCTGAACACTGCGTCCTGCGCCATGCCGGGCGGCAGCGGCGGCGGTGGTGGGCCCGGCGGTCCGCCTCCGGGTGGCGACGGTGGCATGGGTCCCCCGCCTGTCTGGGATGGCGGCATGGGGCCACCGCCGGGCTTCGACGGTGGCATGCCCTGAACTAGGGTGAGCCGGGCCACCCCGGAGTCCTTCGGGGTGGTGTGTCCGAAGGGAGGCATGGCGCATGGGCGACCGCATCCTGCTGGTGGAGGATGACGACCAGCTCGGGTCCCAGATTGTCGGGCACCTGCGCGGCGCGGGCTTCGAGCCCGTGTGGTGGCGCGAGGGCCGGCTGCTGGTGTCCGGAGACCTGCCGGACGTGAGCCTCGTGGTGTTGGACCTGATGCTGCCGGGCACCTACGGCCTGGACATGCTCAAGGCGCTGAGGACCTTCTCGGAGGTCCCGGTGCTCATCCTGAGCGCGCGCAACGACACGCTGGACAAGGTCCGGGCGCTGAAGCTGGGCGCGGACGACTACATGACGAAGCCCTTCTGGCCGGAGGAGCTGGTGGAGCGCGTGCGAGCGCGCCTGCGCCGGCCCACGTTGCAGAAGGAGCAGGCGGTGGTGGAGGTGGGCCCGCTGCGCATCGATCTGCAGGGGCACACGGTGCAGGTGCAGGGGCGGCCGGTGGAGCTCACGCGGGTGGAGTTCGAGTTGCTCGCGGCGCTGGCGCGCAGGCCGCAGGAGGCGGTGACGCGGCAGTGGCTGGTGGAGCACGTGTTGGATCCGGAGCGTGAGGGCACGGAGCGCACGCTGGACGTCCACGTGTCGCGGCTGCGGCGCAAGCTGGGTCCGGTGAAGTGCGTGGAGACGGTCTGGGGTGTGGGCTACCGGCTGGTGCCCGGGGAGGATGCGTGAAGCTGCGGTTGCGGCTGGCGCTCACGGCGGTGGCGGTGACAGTGCCCGCGGTGTTCGCGCTGGTACAGGTGGAGCACTCGGTGCGCCGCCGCACGACGGACGAAGTCATCATCGCGTCCACGCTGTCGCAAATGCAGTCCGGGGGCCGAGAGCGCTGCGAGGCCACACCCGAGACCTGGATGGTCCGCTCCCGTTCCCCCCAGCGTCCGCCGTGGGAGCGCGAAGGCCTGCCCGACGGCAACGGAGGCCCGCCCTCCGGCACGGTCGCGCCAAACGAGCCCCCGGGCAACGGGCCCGCATCGGGAGGCCCCAGGCCCGGTGATGAAGGTCCGCCGCGCTTGGGGGCCCGGGGGCCGCTGGGGCGGCGCCTGCCGCCGGTAAGCCTCTATCCGTTCGACGGACAGTTCGTTTCGCGAAACCCGCTGGCACCGGCGTTGGACGACGAGCTGCGCAAGGGCGTGCAGGACGACGGCGTGGGCGTGCGCCGCTACTCGAAGGCGGACGGCGCGCTGGTGCAGGACCTGCTGTTGCGCATGCCCTGGGATGGAGGCCCCTGCGAGTACGTGCTCGCGCGTCGGGTGGAGCCCGCGGAGTCGCCAGAGGTGGGGCTGCCGCCGCTGTACGTTTGGGGAGTGCCGACGCTCATCCTCCTGTCCGCGATGGTGGTGGCGCTGGGGCCGGTGGTGCAGCGCCTGCGCCGGCTGACGGACCAGGTGCGAGCCTCATCGGGCAGCCGCTACGAGCAGCCCGTCACGGTGAACGGCACCGACGAGATCGCGGAGCTGGCCCGAGCCTTCCAGCAGGCCCGAGCGGAGATCCAGGCACAGATGGCGCACCAGCAAGCGCGCGAGCAGACGCTGCGAGACTTCTTGGCGAACACGACGCATGACGTGATGACGCCGCTCACGGTGTTGCAGGGGCACCTGGCCGCGATGCAGCAGCGGATGCGATCGGGCGAGCCACTGGAGTCGGGGCTGATGTTGTCCGCGATGAGCGAGGCGCACTACATGGCCTCGCTGGTGCATAACCTGGGAGCGGCGGCGAGGCTGGAAGCGGGAGCACCGCAGGTACAGCACGCGCCGGTGGACCTGAACGCGTTGGTGTCACGGGTGCTGGGCCGGCACCAGCCCATCGCGAGGCCACAGCGCATCGCCCTGGAGAGCGGAGTCCCGGCGACACAAACCTGGGTGATGAGCGACGAGACCTTGCTGGAGCAGGCGGTCAGCAACGTGGTGCTCAACGGCATCCGTTACGGACGCGAGGACGGCCACGTGGCGGTGGTGCTGGAGACGACGCGCCAGCAGACCTTCCACCTGCGGGTCATCGACGACGGACCGGGCATCTCCGAGGAAGAGCGGTCCAGGATCCTGGAGCGCCGCTTCCGAGGCAACGCGGCACGAACACGAGAGCCGCAAGGCCAGGGCCTGGGCCTGCACATTGTGCACAACGTGGTGGAACTGCACGGCTGGAAGATGACCCTGGCCCCCTCGGAATACGGAGGCCTGGAGGTCACCTTCACCGGTCCGCTGATGTCGCCGCCGGGGTGACAGGAGGCAGGCTCTCAACAAACCAGAGCTGCTTGTGGCGAGGCTCCTTGTTGTACTGCTCCGCCAGCCACTCCAGCTGCGAACGCCAGGGCGCTCGCGCGATCTCATATCGCACGCCGTTCTCGTCCTGGCGCAGCAGGACCCAATGCATGGGGCCTGGGCCTCGGGACGGAAGAGGAGGCAGCGGGTCCTGGGGCTCGACGAAATAGCCCTGCTTGTGTCCGCGATGCTCCAGGAGGTCCGCGAAGCAACGAGCAGATCGCTCGCGTGAGAAGCTTGTCACCTCGAACGTGCCGCCATGCGTGTCGATCCGAAGGACGCGCCAGCCGCCATGCCCATCGCGCCGCGTCCGCTCCTCGGAGGAGGGCCCCATTTGGAAGGGCTCTTCCGCGGAAAAGGAAAGGTGCGCGAGGGCATGCTCGAACTCCGCTGTTTCTTCCGCGATGACCCTGGCTTCCCCGGTGAGGAAGTCATGCGACAGAGCAAACTCCAGACTGCACTGCGCCTCGATCCACCACGTTTTGATGGAAGCCTCCACGTCCTTCCCTTCGAAGTTCGGAGTCCCCAACTGGTCCAGGTCCGACAGCGCGAACGCCGCGCTCCCGACCTCGCGCAGGGGAGCCAGGCTGGGAATCGAAACCTGCTTCAATGCTGGAAGCCCGCGTTCCCAAGTGCCCATCAAGATGACCTTTTCACCACGTAGTTCACGAGCTCCGGCCACGCGGCCTCAAGCGAGTCCTGTGACGCTTCCCCGAAAAGAGCGATGGCGTCCACCGGCCGCGCCTCCCCGGTGATCTGCTCTACGCACCATACCTCCAGCACATTCCGCAGTCCGCGCAGCGGTCCGTTGAGATTCTCCAGCGCTGCATCGGCCAGCAGCTCGCGAGCCTCGGCCCAGCGTCCCTCACGGCACGCCACCACCGCCGAAGCGAGCGGCGCGAACCACAAGGGAAAGTCCACCCGCGACCTCGCCTCGGCCAGCCGGGGCTCCACTCGCGCCAGCCTGCCTTCGAGCGCGTCCACCAGCGCGAGCGCCGCGGACAACACCGCGCGGAACTGCGGCGTCAGATCCTTCCGGGACTCCAGACTCGAAAGCTCACGCCCCGCTACCGGCAGTTGCCAGAGCTGGAGCCGGGCGATGCCGATGTTGTACGTGGGAATGACCTGGACCTTCGCCAGGGGCCGCGACGCCTCGAACCGCTCGAGCGCGGCGGCCACCCTCCCCTCCGACAACAACTGGAGCCCCTCGTCCGTGAGCTTCTGGCTCCGGCGGTAGCGAGGAAGAAAGTAGAGGGCTATCGGCACAAGCAGGGCGAACATGACGACGGGGAACATCGTCAGTGCCAGCCGCCGGTCGGGAATGAAGTGGCGCAGCAATCTGGGCACGCCAACGAGCACCAGCAGCATCACCACTGCGTACGGCCAGGATTTCCGCATGGGCCGGCATCTACGCAAGTCGTCAGCAAGTCCCGCGCCCCGAAGCATTCCACCCGGAGCCTGACTCACGGACCGCGGCCGTGGGCCCGCGGCGTCGTGCATGCGCGAACACGAAGGTGAGCCACGGATAGAGGCGCCCGCCCGGGGCCGGCTCCCTCAAAACCTGTCCGACAGTCGGACAAGCCTCCTCCGCATGGGCCCCAGGCCGCGCCGGCCCGTCAGTGGGCACAACGTCATGCGCGCGCGGATACCAAGATGGTGCACGGACAGGGTCGCCCGCCCGGGACCGGTTGCCTCAAAACCTGTCCGACAGTCGGACAAGTTTTCAGCCCATGCGGCCCGGGGGCGCGCTGGCCCGGAAAGCGACGCGGAGGGTGGACCCGCACGTCCATGTCAGACCCCTGTGGTTGGATGGCGATGCTGGGACGAGGAAGGGGATGGGGATGGAACGGCGAGGACTCGTGGCCTATGTGGAGGCGCAAATCGAGCGCGATATCGCGCTGGGGCTGCTGCACCCGAGCGGACAATTCGGCTCCGAAGCGAAGCTGGCGCGCCGCTATGAGGTGTGCCGGGGAACCATCCGCGAGGCGCTGCGGCGGCTGGCGGCGAGAGGCCTGGTGGTGCAGCGCCCCGGACGCAAGACGCGCGCGGTGGCGTTGGATGAGTCGCTGACGCTGGAGAACCTGGGGCTGGCGCTGCATGACGCGAGCAACCCGGATGCCCGGTGGCTTCTGGAGGGCTACTTCAGCCTCAAGCGGCAGGTGCTGGTGGAGCTTGTGGCCGACTGCTGCGCGAGGGCCTCGGACCTCGACCTGGACCGGCTGGGGAGCACATGCTTCCAGCTCCAGGACGCGGCGCGCTGGGAGTCGGGGGAAACCTGCGCGCAGGCGGAATTCGAGTTGCTGCGGCATGCGGCGCGGGTGGCGGCGCGTCCCGGGCACGTGCTCCTCGTTCAGTCCCTGCAGCGGGCATTCATGGGCGGAGCCGCCCAACTGCTGCAGCTCATGGGCGGAGAGGCGCTGCGCGAGTGGGCCTTCCGCGTGATGGCGATTCTGAACGAGCGCGACGTGCAGGCACTTCAGCATGAGCTGCCAGCACTGCTGAAGGCGCGCGATGAGCGCGTGCTGAACGCATTCGCCCCTGCGCCCCAGGAACCTGCGTCCCCCGAGGCCCCATCCGCCCAGGAGGAACTCATTGGTACGCCCGCACAGGCCAGCGGCCTGGCCGATGAGTCGAAGGCACGCCCTGGCGTCGATGAACGTGGCGCTGGCGATTCCGCGCAAACCACCGCGCAGGCTGTTGCGCAGGAGGCACTCCCCTGTGTCGAGGAGCATGGCGCCGACACCTCCAGGTCAACCACCGCGCAAGACGACGCTCTGGAGGTACGCCCCTCTCTTGAGGAGCGTGGCGCCGGTACCTCCGCATCAACTATCGCGCAGGGCGAAGCGCCGGAGCTGCACCTCCGCGACGAGAAACATAGCGCCGCCGATTTCGCATCAGCCGTTGCACATGACGAAGCGTCGGAACTGCAGCTCCGCGGCGACGAGCGTGGTGCCAGCGCCCCCTCATCAGCCGTTGCACATGACGAAGCGTCGGAACTGCACCTCCGCGGCGACGAGCGTGGTGCCAGCGCCTCCTCATCAGCTCCCGCACATGACGAAGCGACGGAGCCGCACCTCCGCGGCGACGAGCGTGGTGCCAGCGCCTCCCCATCAGCTCCCACACATGACGAAGCGACGGAGCTGCACCTCCACGCCGAGAAACGCGGTGACGGCGCCTCCGCGGCAGCCACCCTGCAGGACGATTCCGCGTCGTGTGCGGCGAAGGCCCTTCGCGTCCGCTCTCGCACATGAATCTTCGTACGTCGGCCCTTGAGTTGGAACGCTGGTGCCGGTGGGACCTGGACTCCGCCGCTCGCTCCGGACTTTCGCGCCGGCTTTGTCGGCGACCTTCTGTCGATGGGCTCCGCTCACGCCCACCGTGTCCGCCCCAATGCGGGGCGGACACAGTCCAGCTCCCCTCCCCCTCGCCAGGCCACGAGCTGGACGCGACCCGGCTTCCCTCCCCCGAAATCCGCTACCTCGTCGCGGCCCGGCGCGCTGGCGTCCGCCCCTTCACGGCCCGGTGCGCCTGCGCCTTCATCGCCGGCATGCGCCGGGCCTTGTGCGCCCGTGCCTTCACCGCCGGCATGCGCCGCGCCTTGTGCGCTCGTGCCTTCACCGGGCCCCGGCGCGCATAGCCCGCGGGCCGCATTGCCTTCTTCGCCACCACCGCCTTCTTGCGCTGCGCCGTGGCGCGGGCCGCGGGCCTCAGCGTTCTCTTCGCCGCCGGCCGCTTGCGCATTGTCGGCCTCGCCTTGCGCGCTGGCACCATCTCCATCCGCCGCAGCCGCGACTCGAAGCGCGTCAGCGCCTTGCGGAACAGGGCCGCCTTGCGCCGTGTGTCCATGCGTCCGCCGATCACACGGCTCCCCATGGGGACGCGCATGGCCTCACGGCGCAGCCGGCGCGCCAGCTTCTCGTACTGGTCCACCATGCCGCGCGCGCGCCGCACCATCCCTATCAGCTCGCGCCGGGACAGCTCCATCAGGTTGCGCGGCGCACTGGCCAGCACCAGCCGCATCTCCCGCGCGTTCATCAACGCCGTCCCCGTCTCCCGCATCTTGCGCATGTCCGCCCCCTCCCTCGGGTTCGCCAAACAGTCGCAACGTTTGGGGCCCCACCCGACAGCGGCAAGGAGGACGCGGCCGGGGCCTGCCCCACCGCCCGTCCCCGCGGAACAGGGCTGCTGTCCTGCACTCAGCCGGACGCGCGCACCGCAGGCGCGTCCAACAGCACCGCCAGCTTCTCCAGCGCCAGCCGCGCACGCGTCTTCACCGTCCCCAGCGGCTGGCCCGTCTTCTTCGCGATCTCACTCTGAGACAGCCCGTCGAAATACCCGAGCAGCACCACCTCCCGCTGCTCCGGCGGCAACTGCGCCATCGCCGCCCGCACCCGCGCCTGGTCCTGCGCCGCGGCGGCGGAATCATCCGGTGACGGCGGCGTCGCGCTCACCGGGGGCGGCTGCTGCGCCACCCCCTCCACCATCCGCGACACCGTGCCCAGCGAACGCAGCCGGTCAATGGCCCGCGTGCGCGCGATCGTCGTGACCCACGTCTCCAGTCCGCCGCGCGCCGGGTCGAACTCGCGCGCGCGCCGCCAGACCTCCAGGAAGGTCTCCTGCAGCACCTCTTCCGCGTCCGCCCGCGTGGGCAACAGCCTGACCCCGATGGCGAACGCCCGCGCGGAACACCTCACGTAGACATCGCGCATGGCCGCGGCGCTGCCGAGTGCCACCTGCTTCAGCAGGTCGCGGTCGGCCGACTGGTCACTCGCTTGCTGAGCAGCGGAGTCGTTGGGCGCCATGTTCGTCCCGGATACCGCAACCGGAGGGGCGGATCCCAGCTTCAACTATCGGGGCCCGTCCACCCAGCCCCTCGGGCTGGGCGACCGCTCCCTCCGTTCCTAACGTTGACAGGCCAACGCGACCAGGCGGCAGCCATCTTCAATCATCAACACCCGCGCATTGCCGCCTGGAGCCAATAACTCAGAGTCCTATAAGGGGCCGCCAGCCGATATGACCGAACGACTCGGAAGCGTGTTCATCGAGAACGTCCAGCCGGAGCTGGACGCGGGGCGCTACGCCATCAAGCGCGTCGCCGGGGAGAGCCTCACCGTCCGGGCGGACATCTTCAAGGAAGGCCACGACGTCCTCGTGGCCGTCGCCCGCTGGCGCCAGGTCACCCCTGCTGCCCAGAAGACGGACTGGGCGGAGGTCCCCCTCGCCTTCAAGAACAACGACGCCTGGGAAGGCTCCATCCCGCTCGCGAAGAACGGCCGTTACGAATTCACGATTGAAGCCTGGCCAAATCTCTTCCGCACCTGGGCACACGAGCTGAAGCGCAAGGTGGACGCTGGCCGCGACGTGAAGAGCGAGCTGCTGGAGGGCGCTGCCCTGCTGGAAGGCGCGGCCGCTCGCGCCAAGGGCAAGTCCCCGGAGGACCACCGGCTGCTCGCCGAGGCAGGAGCCCGCCTGCGCACGCCGCCCACGCCGGACCTCCTCCTCGCCGCGCTGTCCTCCGAGCTGGCGGACGCCGCGTCACGGCATCCGGACCGCACGCTCTCCAGCAAGTACGACAAGGTGCTGGAGGTGTTCGTGGACCGGGAGAAGGCGCGCAATGCCGCCTGGTACGAATTCTTCCCCCGCTCCGCGAAGCGCGACGGCAAGACGCACGGCACCTTCAAGGACGCGCAGACCTGGCTGCCGTACATCCAGAAGCTCGGGTTCGACACCGTCTACCTGCCGCCCATCCACCCCATCGGGCGCACCGCTCGCAAGGGCAAGAACAACAGCCTGCGCTCGGAGCCCGGTGACGTGGGCAGCCCGTGGGCCATTGGCGCTTCCGAGGGCGGCCACAAGGCCGTGCACCCGGAGCTGGGCACGCTGCAGGACTTCCGCGCGTTCGTGGACGCGGCGAAGGCGCACGGCATCGAAGTGGCGCTGGACCTGGCCTTCCAGTGCTCGCCGGACCACCCGTACGTGAAGGAGCATCCGGAGTGGTTCCAGCACCGCCCGGACGGCACCATCAAGACGGCGGAGAACCCGCCCAAGCGCTACGAGGACATCGTCAACTTCGACTGGATGGGCCCCGCACGGGACGCCCTCTGGAAGGAGCTCAAGTCCGTGGTCCTGCACTGGGTGGACAACGGCGTGCGGACCTTCCGTGTGGACAACCCGCACACCAAGCCCATGCAGTTCTGGCACTGGCTCATCCGGGAAGTGCAGGACCTGCACCCGGACGTGCTCTTCCTGTCGGAGGCCTTCACCCGCCCCAAGGTGATGAAGGCCCTGGGCAAGGTGGGCTTCACCCAGTCGTACACGTACTTCACCTGGCGCCTCTTCAAGGACGAGCTGCGCACGTACCTGGAGGAGATCACCCAGCCGCCCGTGGCGGACTACTTCCGCGGCAACCTCTGGCCCAACACGCCGGACATCCTCCCGGAGAACCTCCAGAACGCGGGGCCCGGCGCCTTCCGCGTGCGCGTGGCGCTGGCCTCCACGCTGTCGTCCGTGTGGGGCATGTACTCGGGCTACGAGCTGTGCGAGGGCCGCCCGGTACCGGGCAAGGAGGAGTACCTGGATTCGGAGAAGTACCAGCTCGTGGCATGGGACTGGGACCGGCCGGGCAACATCTCCGGATGGATTTCCAGGCTCAACGCCATCCGCAAGGCGCACCCCGCGCTCCAGCACTACCAGGCGCTGCGCTTCTTCGAGTCCGACAACGACCGCGTCCTCTTCTACGGCAAGCGCTCACCGGACGGACTCAGTACGGTGCTGGTGGCGGTGAGCCTGGATCCGTACGCGCCACAGGAAGCCCTGCTCCGCGTGCCCATGGAATGGCTGGGCGTCACCGCGGAGGAGACCTATCAGGTGCAGGAGCTGATGGCTGATCAGCGCTCGCTCTGGCAGGGCCCGGACGTGCAGGTGCGCCTGACGCCCGAACAACCCGCGGCCATCTGGGCCGTGTACCGCTACCGCCGCACCGAACACGCGTTCGACTACTTCGAGTGACTCCCTCCGAGAGGCGTATGGACCTGGATCCGCTTTGGTACAAAAAAGCGCTCATCTACGAGCTGCACATCCGCGCATTCCATGACTCCAACGGGGACGGCCACGGGGACATCCCGGGCCTGATTGAAAAGCTGCCGTATCTCCAGGACCTGGGCGTGGACTGCCTGTGGCTCCTGCCGCACTACCCGTCCCCGCTGCGCGACGACGGCTACGACATCGCGGACTACTACGGCATCCACCCGGACTACGGCACGCTGGCGGACTTCCAGCGGCTGGTGGAAGAGGCCCACAAGCGCGGGCTGCGCATCATCATCGAGCTGGTGGTGAACCACACCAGCGACCAGCACCCCTGGTTCCAGGAGGCGCGCAGGGACCCCCAGAGCCCCAAGCGCAACTGGTACGTCTGGAGCGACACGGACGAAGCCTACAAGGGCGCGCGCATCATCTTCACCGACACGGAGCGCTCCAACTGGACGTGGGATCCGGTGGCCAAGCAGTACTTCTGGCACCGCTTCTTCAGCCACCAGCCGGACCTGAACTACGACAACCCCGAAGTGCAGGAAGCCATGCTGGACGTCATGCGCTTCTGGCTCAACATGGGCGTGGACGGGTTCCGCTGCGACGCCGTGCCCTACCTCTTCGAGCGCGAGGGCACCAACTGCGAGAACCTCCCGGAGACGCACGCGTTCCTGAAGAAGCTGCGCAAGACGATCGACTCCGAGTACCAGGGCAAGGTGCTGCTCGCGGAGGCGAACCAGTGGCCCGCCGACGTGCGCGTGTACTTCGGCGAAGGCGACGAGTTCCACATGGGCTTCCACTTCCCGGTGATGCCCCGCCTCTTCATGGCGGTGCGCCGCGAGGACCGCACGCCCATCGTGGAAATCATGCAGCAGACGCCGGACATCCCGGAGTCCTGCCAGTGGGCCATCTTCCTGCGCAACCACGATGAGCTGACGCTGGAGATGGTGACGGACGAGGACCGGGACTACATGTACCGGGAGTACGCCACCGACCCGCGCATGCGCATCAACCTGGGCATCCGCCGCAGGTTGGCGCCGCTGATGGACAACGGCCGGCGCCGCATCGAGCTGATGCACAGCCTGCTCTTCACGCTGCCCGGCACGCCGGTCCTCTACTACGGGGACGAAATCGGCATGGGCGACAACATCTACCTGGGCGACCGCAACGGCGTGCGCACGCCCATGCAGTGGACCGGCGACCGCAACGCGGGCTTCAGCCGCGCGGACTACGCGCGCCTCTTCGCGCCCGTCATCGCGGATCCCGTCTACGGCTACCAGTCCATCAACGTGGAGGCCCAGGAGCGGCAGAAGTCCAGCCTGCTCCAGTGGGTGAAGCGGATGATTGGCATCCGCCAGCGCTACCCCGTGTTCGCCATGGGCACCCTGCGCTTCCTCACCACGGAGAACCGCAAGGTGCTGGCCTTCGTGCGTGAGTGGGAGGGCCAGACGGTGCTCGTCGTGTGCAACCTGTCGCGCTTCGCGCAGCCGGGCGTGCTGGACCTGCGCGAGTTCAGCGGCAGCATTCCCGTGGAGTTGATTGGAGAGACGCCGTTCCCCCGCATCAGCGACCTGCCCTATCAGCTGTCGATGGGGCCTTACATGTTCCTGTGGTTCCGGTTGGACAAGCCGCTGCAGGCGAAGGAGTAACCCCGCGTGACCCCCCTGGACCTGACCAAGCTGCCAGACTTCCTCAAGGCCCAACGTTGGTTCGCCGGCAAGGCGTGGCCCATCAAAAGTGTCAGCGTGGCGGACCACGTGAACATGGACCTGGGCACGTGTTCCTTCACCCTGGCCATCATCGAAGTCGTCTACGAGCTGGGGAATCCGGAGCGCTACCAGCTCCAGGTCCGGCACACGGCCGACGGACTGGTGAGCGCGCTGGAGGACGACGACTGTGTGCGCGCCCTCTTCAGCCTCGCGCGAGAGGGCCGGCAGGTGGTGTCCGGCTCCGGCCGCGTGGTGGGTGAATGGATCGCCTCCACGGACAGCGGCGTGGCGCTGCCGGATCCGCTCACCGTGCGCCGGCTCAACGTGGAGCAGAGCAACACCTCGCTGGTGCTGGGCGAGCGGGTCATCGTCAAGGTCATCCGCAAGCTGGAGGCCGGCGTGAACCCCGAATACGAGGTGGGCCGCTTCCTCGCGACGAAGACGTCCTTCCGCGCGACGCCGCAGTTGGTGGGCGCGCTGAACCTGGAGGGCCCCGCGGGCGCGACGCTCGCGCTGGCGCACCGCTTCGTGCCGGACGCCGTGGACGGCTGGAAGTACACGCTGGAGCGGCTGCGCCAGGAGAAGGCGCTGAGCGAGCGCTTCCTCGGGGACATGCGAGACCTGGGCGCGCGGCTGGGAGAGCTGCACAAGGCGTTCGCCTCCGCGGAGCCGGAGGACCTGGCGTTCTCCCCGGAGCCGCTGCTCCAGGAGGACCTGCAGCGCTGGAGCGCGTCCATCGTGGGCGAGCTGGGCGTGACGCTGGCGGACGCCGGGCGGCTGCACGCGGACCTGGAGGGCCGGCGCGAGGGCCTCATCGCGTACGCGAAGCGGCTGGCGCAGGTGGCGCCCTCCGGCCAGAAGATCCGCATCCACGGCGACCTGCACCTGGGCCAGGTGCTGCGCTCGGATGGCCAGTGGCTGTTCTTCGACTTCGAGGGCGAGCCGTCCCGCTCCTTCACCGCGCGCCGGGAGAAGTACAGCGCGCTGCGCGACGTGGCGGGGATGATCCGCTCGTTCGACTACGCGGAGGCGACCGTGTCGCTGGAGGGCGGCCAGCCGCGCGGGCGCGTGGGCCCCACCCGAGACGCATTCCTGGAAGGCTACCGCCAGGCGACGCGCGGCGCCCCCTTCCTGCCCGACAGCGATGAAGCCTTTGACGTGATGTTGCGTGCCTTCGAACTGGAGAAGCTGTTGTACGAAGTGCGCTACGAACTCGCCAACCGGCCGGACTGGGTGCGCATCCCCGTCGAGGCCCTGTTGCGGATGGAGGATGCCCAGTGAGGAAGCCTGCGGACAGAGCACAGGTGGACGCGGAGCTGCAACGCGTGGTGGAGCTGCGCCATCCGGAGCCGCACTCCATGTTGGGCGTCCACCCGGACGGCGACGCGGTGGTGGTGCGCGCCTACCGCCCGGAGGCCGTGGCCATCCACGTCCTGCCGGAGTTCGGGGGCAAGGTGCCCATGCAGCACCGCACCGGCGGCGTCTTCGAGGCGCGCATCAACGGCCGCACGGAGCCCTTCGGCTACCTGCTGGAGGTGGAGTACCCGGGCAAGAAGGTCTTCACGCTGCGCGACCCGTACAGCTTCCTGCCCACCATCGGGGAGATGGACCTGTACTTCGCCGGCGAGGGCCGCCACGAGCGGCTCTGGGAGCGCATGGGCGCGCACCTCATCCACCACAACGGCGTGAAGGGCACATCGTTCGCCGTCTGGGCGCCCACCGCCCGGGGCGTGTCCGTGGTGGGTGACTTCAACGGCTGGGACGGCCGCCTGCACGCCATGCGGCGCATGGGGTCCTCCGGCATCTGGGAGCTGTTCGTCCCGGAGGTCGGCGAGGGCACCCGCTACAAGTTCGAAATCCGGCCCGGCCACGGCGGCGGCGCGCTGCTCAAGGCGGACCCCTTCGCCTTCCGCACGGAGACGCCGCCCGCCACCGCGTCCGTGGTGCACGACCTGCAGCGCTACGCCTGGGGCGACAGCGCGTGGCTGGAGACGCGCGAGAAGCACGTGGACGCGGCCCAGCACCCGTGGAGCGTGTACGAGGTCCACCTGGGCAGCTGGCGCCGCGTGGTGGAGGACGGCGACCGGCCCATGACGTACCGCGAGCTGGCGCCGGAGCTGTCTCGCTACGCGAAGGAGCTGGGCTTCACGCACGTGGAGCTCTTGCCCGTGTCCGAGCACCCCTACGGCGGCTCCTGGGGCTACCAGGTCGGTGGCTACTACGCGCCCACCTCGCGCTTCGGCCACCCGGACGACTTCCGCTACCTGGTGGACTACCTGCACCAGGAGGGCATCGGCGTCATCGTGGACTGGGTGCCGGGCCACTTCCCGCGCGACAGCCACGCGCTGGGCCAGTTCGACGGCACGTCCCTCTACGAGCACTCGGATCCACGCCAGGGTTCGCAGCCGGACTGGGGCACGCTCGTCTTCAACTTCGGCCGCAACGAGGTGCGCAACTTCCTCATCGCCAACGCGCTGTTCTGGCTGGAGGAGTACCACATCGACGGGCTGCGCGTGGACGCGGTGGCCTCCATGCTCTACCTGGACTACAGCCGGAAGCACGGCGAGTGGGTCCCCAACCGCTGGGGCGGCCGCGAGAACGAAGAGGCCATCCAGTTCCTGCGCGAGCTCAACGACACCATCCGCCGCAAGCACCCGGGCGTGGTCGTCATCGCGGAGGAGTCCACCGCGTGGCCCAAGGTGTCCCAGCCCGTCAGCGAGGGCGGCCTGGGCTTCCACTTCAAGTGGAACATGGGCTGGATGCACGACACGCTGTCGTACTTCTCCAAGGACGCCGTCTACCGGCAGTTCCACCACAACCAGCTCACCTTCGGCCTGCTGTACGCGTTCAGCGAGCACTTCATGCTGCCGCTGAGCCACGACGAGGTGGTGCACGGCAAGGGCAGCCTCTACGGGCGCATGCCGGGCGACGCGTGGCAGAAGCGCGCCAACCTGCGCGCGCTGTTCGCGTGGATGTGGGCCCACCCGGGCAAGAAGCTGCTCTTCATGGGCGGTGAGTTCGGCCAGCCGGCGGAGTGGAACCACGACAAGAGCCTGGACTGGCACCTGCTCAACGACCCGGGCCACAAGGGCATCCAGAAGCTGGTGGGCGACCTGAACCGCGTCTACCGCGACCTGCCCGCGCTGTACGACTCGGACAGCGAGCCCGTGGGCTTCCAGTGGCTGCAGCCGGACGCGTCCGCGGCGAACGTGCTGGCCTTCGTGCGCCGCTCGCGCACGCCCGGCCGTCACGTGGTGTGCGTGGCCAACATGTCGCCGGTGCCTCGCGAGGATTATCGCGTGGGCTTCCCGCTCCACGGCCGTTATGTGGAGCTGGTCAACACCGACGCCGGGGAGTACGGCGGAAGCGGCCTGGGCAACCGGGGTCAGGTGCACACGGAGCCCACGGGCTGGGATGGCCAGCCGGCCTCCGCGGCGCTCACCCTGCCCCCGCTGTCGGTGGTGTGGTTCACGCCGGGGTAGGACGACGCCCCGGCCTCACCGGAAGGAACCGGGGCATGGCGGCAGGAGCAGCGGCGAAGCGGCAGCTGGGAACGACGGGCCTGGAGGTATTCCCGCTGTGTCTGGGCGGGAACGTCTTCGGCTGGACGGCGGACGAGGCGACCTCGTTCGCCGTGCTCGACGCGTTCGTGGAGGGCGGCGGCAACTTCGTGGACACCGCGGACGTGTACTCGCGGTGGATCCCCGGCCACGTGGGCGGCGAGTCAGAGACGGTGCTGGGCAGGTGGATTGCCTCGCGCAAGGCGAAGGACCGCCTGGTGGTGGCCACGAAGGTCGGCGCGGAGACGGCGCTGGGCAAGGGCCTCACGCGCGAGCACATCGAGAAGAGCGTGGACGCGTCCCTGCGCCGGCTGGGCGTGGAGCGCATCGACCTGTACTACGCGCACTACGACGACCCGAACACGCCCTTCGAGGAGACGCTCCGCGCCTTCGACGCGCTGGTGAAGGCGGGCAAGGTGAAGGCGCTGGGCCTGAGCAACCACACGGCGGAGCGCGCGCAGCAGGCCCTGGACACGCAGAAGAAGCTGGGGCTCACGCGCTACCAGGTCATTCAACCGGAGTACAACCTGGTGGAGCGCCCGAAGTTCGAGGGCGCGCTCCAGCAGGTGAGTGAGAAGGAAGGCCTGGCCGTGGCGCCCTACTTCGGGCTCGCCGCGGGCTTCCTCACCGGCAAGTACCAGGAGGGACAGCCAGCACCGGCGTCTTTGCGCGCGGGCAACGTGCTCAAGAAGTACGGCAACACGCAGGGCTGGGGCGTCGTCGCCGCGCTGAAGAAGGTGGCGGAGCGCCGGGGTGCCACGCCGTCACAGGTGGCGCTCGCGTGGCTTGTGACGCGGCCCACGGTGGAGGCGCCCATCGCCAGCGCCACGTCCGTGCCGCAGGTGAAGGAGCTGCTCGGGGCCTTCTCCCTGAAGCTGGAAGCGGACGACCTGCGCGAGCTGGACAGCGCGTCTTCGAAGTAGCGCCGTCTAGCCTTCGTCCGCGACGAGGACGGTCTGCAGACGTGCCAGGACGGGCTCTGGCACGTCGATGAAGGACAGGCCCACCTCGAAGCGGGCCACGGCGTCCTTGGGTAGTTTGATGGCCCAGACGATGCGCGCCGTACATTCCAGCGAGCTGCCATCCGGGAGGAACAACTCCAGATCCAGGCGCGAGCCCACGTCCTGCGGCTCATCCGAGTAGATGCGCGCGCCTCCGAGGCTGACGTCGAGCACCTGCTTCTTTTCGCCCACCTTCATGCGCGCGGGGCGCGAATAGAGGGGCGCGTGGATGCGGGGGAAAGCGCGGCGATCGATGTGAGAGGTCATCTGGAGTGTCACGTTCCGCCATCCTAACGTGCCTGTCACGAAACGGCATATCGCCCCCCCAGGCGAGGAGGCGGGCCGGTGGGTCGGCCCCCCTCCTCCGTGGGTTCGCGTCAACCCTACCCGGGAGTACCGCCCAGCCCCTCCAGCTCCGGCGCGTCCCGAGCGAGCTCGTCGCAGATGAGCGATTGGATGCGGAAGGCCAGCCGCGCCTCCTGGACCACCTCCTGGGCCTCGCCCTCCGTCAGCGGCACCTCGTCCAGCCGGGCCACCAGCCGGCTCTGGAAGGCGAGCAGCTCCGCGGCGGACACCGCGTTGTAGAAGGCCGTGCCCCGGCCGTTCTCCAGCTCGAACGCCTGCGCGATGAGCTCCGAGCGCTGGGGGGCAGTGTAGAGGTCCTGGACGCAGCGGGCCCACGCATGGGCGATGAGCAGGTGCGGGGCCTCGGCCGCCACTTCGCGGATCCGCTCGGCGTGCAGCCGCGTCTCCGCGCAGGCGAAGGGCTTCGTGCGCGTGTCGCCGCAGAACCAGTCCAGGTCCGCCAGCAACGCGGAGGCCCGCCGCAGCTCCGGCAGCCGCAGCACGCGCGTGAGCGGGCCGTCCTTCAGCACCGGCAGCACGGACTCCAGCGCCTCGTAGACGACGTGCAGCTGGCGCAGGTGGTTCACGTAGTGCCGCGCCCGCACGAACTGGCCATAGACGCCGCCGTTCCACGAGCCTTGGAAGAGCGCTTCCAGGAAGGTGGACTGCTCCGCCTGGCGCCGAGCGATCCCCGTCCCCTCCTCCAGCCGCAGCGACAGCCGCTGCGTGGACGGGAGGCCCTCGAGGGCCGTGGACGCGGAGGACAGGCGCTTGTCCCTCGCGGAGCGCTCGAAGCCGCCCCAGCGGAGCGTCCCCCGGACGGTGCTCACTGCTTCCACCCGCCGGTGGGCGCCCCGTGGGCGGCGGCGGGAGCCGGCTCCTGCGCTTCCGCCTCGTGCGCGGGCGCGTGCGGCATCTCCAACTGGTGGATGGCCTCCACCAGGGTGTGGCCCAGCGCGCGCAGGACGTCCTCCTCCAGGCGCAGCGTCACCGGGCCCACCGCCAGGTGGATGTGCCCACAGCTGCACCGCGTCACTTCAGCGCACGGGCCTCGCGCCAGCACCGCCCTGCAGCATCCCTGACCGAGCATCGCGCTCTCCATATGATTTTGATTATCGAAATCAAAATCATGAAGCCACAACGCCCTTCCGCCGTCAAGCCCGGTCCACCCCGTTCTGATCCGGAGACCGGTGGTCAACACCTCAAAGACAGACATCGAAACACCAGACAAAGACAAACATCGCAGTCAATTACATATGTCTTGATTTATTTGTTTCATGTCTCACGCCAATGGCGCTGGCTGCCTTTTTGTTCATGTAGGCACGACCCTTTCCGGCGCGGCGAAACTCCCTGAAGATTTGTTCAGGCCCGTTCAGGGGTGCTCGGGACGACGAACAAGTGGCTGAAGGTTTGTTCAGGTCGCGTTCAGTCGGAGAACGCGGTTAGGAAAAGACGACCATGCGGCGACCCCTCGTGCTGACGGCCTTCCTGGGCCTGGCGTGCCTCCAGGCCGGCTGCAAGTCCAACTCGACGAACGCCCCGGAGCCCTCCCTTTCGCTCCGGGACTCGAGGGCCAGGCGCCGGAGGTGACACAGTGGGCAGGCGCGGCCCCACGACCTCGTCTTCCACGAGCGCGACGGGCAGGTGTGGGTCTTCCTGTCGGAGAAGGACCGCGTCACGCGCTCGCGCTGGACGCCCGGTGAGACGACGCGCGGCGCGGTGGAGACCGTCGTCACGGGACTGCCGGACGCGTCCCTCCCGGAGCTGCACGGCGCCTACGGCCACGAGTTCAAGAACCTGGCGGTGGACTCACAGCACCGCGTGTACGTGGCCATCGCGTCCACCTGCAACGTGTGCCTGAGCGACACCACCAGCGACCCGCTGCGCGGCGCCATCTACCGGTGGGACTGGAGCGGCGGCTCACGCGAGCTGTTCGCCCGGGGCATGCGCAACGCGGAGGGCCTGGCGTGGGAGCCGGGCACCGACACGCTGTGGGTGGCGGTCAACAACCGCGACAACACGCCCTACCCGTTCGACGACGGCACCGGGCAGTACGGCAAGGTCATTCTGGAGTACGTGGACAACCACCCGCCAGAGGCCCTCACCTCCGTGCGGCAGGGCGGCCATTACGGCTGGCCCTTCTGCAACTCCAACCCGGACTCCCCCAGCGGCCTGAAGCACATGCCCCTGGACCGCGACTACAACCTGAACCGGGACGGCGCCAAGGCGGACTGCGCCGCGTTGGACAAGACGGACCAGGGCATCCAGGCGCACTCGGCGCCTCTGGGCCTGACGTTCTTCGACCATGGGGAGATCAATCCGGCGTGGAAGCGCGGCGCGCTGGTCGCCTACCACGGATCGTGGAACCGCACGGAGCGGACCGGCTACAAGGTCACCGTCTTCCCGTGGGACCTGGCCACGCACCAGCCCACGCAGGAGATGGACCTCGTCACGGGCTTCAAGAAACCGGACCTGAGCGTGTGGGGCCGGCCGGTGGACGTGGCCCTGGCCCCGGGCGGCGGCTTCATCGTCAGCGACGGCGCCGCCGGTGCTCTCTACCGCATCGCCCCCACCGCCCGGCCGTAGCCCGGCGGCGAGCGACTCAGCGCGACTCGCCGCGCGCCAGCTTCTCCACGTAGTCCGCGGGCAGCCCGGCGCTCGTCGCGCCACGCACCAGAGCCTCCACGAAGCGGGGGCTCACCGGCCCATCCGACGACGCACGGCGCGGGTTGGTCACGAACGCGGTGGCCTCCACCTCCTGGCCATCCACGCGCACGCGCACCGTGCGCTCCACGCACATGCTGGTGACGAAGCCCTCCTTGTGCTGGACGATGGGCCAGTCCTTGCCGGGGATCTCGAAGAGCCGCCCGTACACGCGCGCGCCCGGCGCGTCCGTCAGGCCCGCCACCCGGCCGCCCCACCAGCGCGACGGAAAGTCGTACACGAGGTCCACGTCCAGCGCCTCGGCGAGCTGGCCCTCCGGCAGGTCGAAGAAGCCGTAGCTGTGCTGCTGCCTCCACTCCTCGAAGGCAGCCCGGTCCAGGATGGTCGAGTACGCGAAGTAGCGCCGGGGCGCGTTCGCGTCCGCCTGCTCGCGCGCCTTCATCACCTGGTCGTAGTGCGAATCCATTGTGTGTCCTCCCGCCTCTACCGCTCGCCTTTGCCGCGCGACAGGGCGCCGTCGCGGAACGCGCCCAGCACCCCGCCCACGTCCAGGCGGGACGTCTTGATGAACAGCCGCAGCGCGCGCTCCACGTGGTCGGACAGCACGGCCATGCGCTCCAGCCGCCGCAGCTTCTCCGCCTGCACGCCAGCAGCACCCTCCGCCAGCCGGCGCGCTTCGGACAGGTCCGCGCGGATGCGGGTGACGAAGGCGGCCTCGCGCTCCTCCACCACGTGCGTCACCATCCGCACCAGGTCCGTCTCCGCCGCGTAGCGCCACACCGTGTCCCGCGGCACGCGCACCCGCTGGACGACGCCCCAGTGCTCCAGGTCGCGCAGCAGCATGGACACGCCGCCCTTGGACAGGTCGAGCTCGCGTTCAATCTCACCGGCCGTCAGCGGCTCGCCGCGCAGGTAGAGCAGGCCCCACACGCGGCCCTGGTTGCGCTTGAAGCCCCAGAACTCGATGACGTTGCCCACCGCTTCCACCGCGATGGCTTCCCATGGCGCCAGCCGTCCGTTCTCCGGCGGCGCGACGGTCTTCTGGCTCCCGGGATCCCCCCCCGTCCACAGGTAGCCCTTCATGCAGCGCGTCCCTTCACCTGCTCCGCGATGCCCTCCGACAGCCGGTGCGCCCAGCTCATCAGCTCCGCTCCCGCGGCGTCGTTCGCGAAGGGCCCCAACTTGTCGAGCGCCGCTTCGATTTCGACGTTCATCATCTCCATGGACGCCTCCACCGCGCCGGCGGCCTCGATGGCGGCGCCAATCTCCCGGGTGCGCTCCGGGGTGATGACGGAGAACGCCCACGCGTCCTTGAGCTTGCGGCGCAGGGACTCGTCCCGCGACACCGCCAGCAGGATGGGCAGCGACGGAGTGCGCGAGTGCACGTCCGCGTACCGGGGCTTGCCCACGTCCGTGCCCAGGATGTCGCGGATGTCGTCGGCGATCTGGAACGCCACGCCCAGGTGCCGGCCAAAGGCGTCGAAGCGCGCAGTCGCCTCCGGCTTGTCCGCCAGCGTCGCCGCGGCCTTGCCGCACCAGCCGAACAGCGACCCCGTCTTGCCCTCGGCGATGTAGCGCAGCCGCGTGAGCGGCAGGTTCATGTCGCCGCGCGCCTCCACCTCCGCGATGGCCGCGCGGGTCATCTCCGTGACGATGGCCAGGCCGCTCTGCACCAGCCGCGCGTCCAGCAGGGAAAGCCGCGACAGCGCCGTGGACAGGATGAGGTCGCCGCTCATCACCGCGACGATGTTCCCCCAGCGCGCGTTCACCGTCGGGCGGCCCCGGCGGAACATGCCCGCGTCCACCACGTCGTCATGCAGCAGGCTGGCCGAGTGGATCATCTCCGCCGCCACACCCACATCCACCAGCCGGGCGGCCGGCACACCCACCACGCCACCAAACAGGCGGACGAGCATGGGGCGGGCCCGCTTGCCGCCGGCCCCCAGACACAGATGGCGCGCCGCATCCATCAGCGTGTCGCCCTTCACGTCCGGGCCGACGTCGCCATCCGCGAGCAATTCGGTCAGACGCTGCTCCACCTGCCCCAGAAACTCCGTCAGCTCGTGAGCGACATCCATGTGCGCGGTCTCCTTCCGGGTCGTTCATATAGTTCAAGACCGCGTGAACTGCACCTGAATCCCTTCTGCCCTCCAAGCGAGCGGACAGCAGGCTGAAAGCGACGAATAAGGCCGGTTGGTGGCCGGGCGGGCTCGGGGGACTCCTTGGAGGTCCGATTGAGAGGGAATGCGAGGCCGTGGGAAACGAATCCCAGTGTCCGCCGCCTTCCGTCGCCGCCTCGTCCAGAGCTTCGCTTCCCTCGCCACCGGCGTCCCCCTCTTCCGCCCTGGCACCTCGCTGCCCGGTGCGTCCGCGCCCCTCCTGGGGGCCCCTCCGCCCCCGGACGGCCACCGCGGCCCGCCCCTGCACCGGCGCCTGCGCGCGTCGCTGAAGGTTTCCATTGTGGAGGGGATGTTCGCGGAGGTGTTCACCGCGTGCGCGGGTCCTACCGTGCTCACCGCGTGGGCCATCGCGCTGAAGCTGGGGCCCTTCCTGGTGGGCGTGATGACGGCGCTGCCGTTCTTCGCGCAGTTCGTGCAGTTCCCCGCCGCGTGGCTCACCCTCTGCTTCGGCCACCGGCGGGTGGCGCTGACGGCGGTGTGCCTGTCCCGGCTGGCCCTGCTGCCGATGGCGCTGTTGCCGTGGCTGGGCCTGTCCCTGGAGGGGCAGCAGCACCTGCTGCTCGCCGTGGCCGGGGCGTCCGCGCTGCTGGCGGTGGTGGGCAACAACGCGTGGGTGGCGTGGATGGGGGAGCTCGTCCCCGGCGCCGTGCGGGGCCGCTTCTTCGGCAAGCGCACCGCGCTCACCACGCTGATGGGCACTGGCGCGTCGCTCACCGCGGGCCTGCTGATGGACCGGCTGAAGGGGTTGGACGGGGTGGGCATGGCGCTGCCGCTGCTGGCGCTCGCCGCGTGCGTCATGGGCGTCGTCACCACGCTGATGATGGCCGCGCAGCATGACCCGGCGCCCCCGGGCACTTCTCCGAAGCTGGAGCTCAAGGCGGCGCTCCTGCCCTGGAAGGACGACGGGGCCCGCCGGGTGCTTCTGTACCAGGTGGCGTGGAACGCGGCGGTGGGCGTGTCCGCGCCCTTCTTCGCGCTGCACAGCCTTCAGAACCTCAAGATGACCTTCGTCATCATGGCCCTGCACGCGGCGGCGGTGGCGGGCGTGCGCGTGCTGACGGCGCCCCTGTGGGGCCGCGCCATCGACAAGCTGGGGGCGCAGCCGGTGCTGATGCTCTGCTCGCTGGGCATCAGCGCCATCCCCATGCTGTGGCTGCTGCCCTCCGCGGGGACGCTCTGGCCGCTGCTGTTCGACGTGCTCCTGGCGGGGGCGCTGTGGAGCGGCCACGGCCTGGCCATCTTCGCGCTGCCGCTCACGGTGGCGCCGCGCCGGGGCCGGCCCTTCTACCTGGCGGCCTTCGCCACCGCGGGCGGGCTGGCCTACGCGGCGGCGGCGGCCCTGGGCGGGGCGCTGGCGGCGCGCGTGCCCCAGCAGTTCATGCTGGGCGGCCACCTCTGGGTGAACCTGCACGTGCTCTTCGTCGTGTCGTCGGTGGCCCGGCTGGGGGCCGCCTTCCTCGCGGCCCGGGTGAACGAACCCGGCGCCGCCACCACGCGCACCGTGGCCCAGGTGGTGGAGCGGTTCGCGCCCCGCCTCCGCCCGGTTACAGCCGGTAGTCGCGCACCATCGCCGCCACGCGCTCCGACAGGAGCTTGAGCGACACGGCGGACTCGCTGGTGGTGGCGATGCGCTTCACCGTGTCGCCCATCACCGTGTTGAGCTCGTTGACGGCGGTGAAGATCTGCTCGATGCCGGTGGCCTGCTGGTTCACCGTCTGCGAAATCTGACGGGCGGACACCACGCTGTCCCGCACGATGGAGGACAGCTGGCGCAGCGTGTCCCCGGACGTGCGCACCTGGGCCAGGCCCGTCTCCATGCGCTGCGTGCCCGCGGCCGTGATCTCCACCGTGGCGAAGATGGCGGTGCTGATGTCCGCCAGGATGCCGCGCACCTGGTTCGTCGCGCGGATGGACTGGTCCGCCAGGCCGCGAATCTCCCGGGCCACCACCGCGAAGCCCTTGCCGTGCTCCCCGGAGCGCGCCGCCTCGATGGCCGCGTTCACCGCGAGCAGGTGGGACTGGTCCGCCAGGTCCTTCACCGTCTCCGTGATGCCGGAGATCTGCTCGGTGCGCTCGCCCAGGGCCATGATGCGCTCGGCGATCTGCTCCACCTGCGCGCGCAGCGCCACCATCCCCTCGATGCTCTCGGTGATGGCGATTTCTCCCGTCTTGCCCAGCACCTCCGCGCGCTCCGCCACGTCGATGACCGTCTCCGCCGCGCGCGACGCCACCACCGACGTCTGGCGGATCTCCTGCGCCGTCACCTGCGTCTCCTGCAGCGCGGCGGCGTGGCGGGACACCATCTCGTTCTGCCGGCCCGCGGAGTCGTTCAGGTGGTCCACCGAGCCGCGCAGCAGGTCCGACGAGCCCTGCAGCTGCTGCAAGAGGTCCTTCACCTTGGACACCATCAGGGAGAAGGCCTTCGACAGCTGGGCCACCTCGTCCGAGCCCTCCACGCGCACCGTCTCGCGCAGGTCGCCGTGCTCCGCGATGCGCTGGGCGGCCGCCGTCAGCTGCACCAGCGGCGCCGCCACCCGGCGCGCCAGCACGATGCCCACGACGACGAAGAGCGCGAGCGCCAGCACCATCACCACGCTCACCCCGGTGGTGATGGCCCGCACCTGCGCGCGCGCCGACGTGCGGTTGAAGCCCACGTGCACGGTGCCCGCGCCGTTCGCGAAGCGCGAGCTCACGTCCAACAGCTCCGCGTCCCGCACGTAGAACGTCGCGTCACCCTGCGCGCGGGCCAGCCGGTCGCGCAGCTCCCGCATCGCGGTGGCGTACTCGCCCGCCACCGCGCGCAGCTGCCCGGTCCCGTCGAAGACGGCCACGTAGGCCACCTGGTGGTGGCGGACCGCCTGATCCAGCACCGCCTGGAGCGCCTCCGTCTGGCCCCCGGGCATCGCCGCGGGCAGCGTGGCCGCCAGCGCCGCGGGCAACGCGCCTCCCACGTCCCGGCCCTGCGCCTCGAAGGCGGAGCTGACGCGCGGGATGAGGTAGCCGAAGAAGAGGACCGTGAAGAACAGCGCCACCAGCAGCGGCGCCAGCGTGAGCTTCTGCGAAAGGGAGAGTCGCATCCGGGAGCGGCGCCAAATCCAGAGGAAGTCTGGGAAACGTAGCCCCCCTGGACCATCCAGTGAGGTGCTGCATTGTGGACATCCCAGAGGAGCCGGCGCAATGGCTCCGCGCATCCCAGCCCGTGAAAGTCAGACACCGCGCCCTGGGTAGCGACGAACCCGGGGCGCGGGCGTCATCCCGGCTTGAGTCAGCCGGCCTTGCGGTTGTTGGACGGCGCGCTCTCGTCCCACTTCTCCATCAGGGTGTTGGACGGGAGGGTCTCATCCAGCAGCTTGCGCGCGGCCTCGGCGCCGGTGACGGGCAGGCCCTTGCGGTCAATCAGGCCCAGCTGGACGAGCACGGCGGCCTGATCCCAGTAGATGTGCTCGTGGTAGAGCTTGTCGCCGCGGAAGTTCACCACCGCGACGAAGGCCGCCTCCACGTACTTCCCGGTGGGCGGGATGCCCGGGAGCATCCAGTCCATCTCGATGTCGTGGGTGAAGCTGAAGATGAACTCGTCCACCACGCGGTCGGCGCCCACGGTGCGCGACAGCAGGGTCATCTTCGTGTCCTTGGGGTTGGCGTGCACGAAGTGGTTTTCGTAGAAGCGGTGCAGGTACTCCGCGCCCACCCCACCCGTCATCACCGGCACGCTGTTGACGTACGGGTGCGACACCATGGTCTTCATGGTCGCGTCCGCGTCCCGCGCGGCGAACTCCAGCTCCGTGTGCTTGTCCCACAGCGCGGCCAGGTCGTAGCGCGGCCCCATCACGCGCTTGAGCAGCGCGAGGGTGCGCGTGTGCGCCGTCATCATCGAGGGCCGGTTCCAGGCCGGCGAGCCCTCGCGGAAGAAGCCGTGGCGCACGCCCTGGTACACGTACAGCTCCACGTCGACGCTGACGTGCTGCTTCACCCGCGCCACCGCGGCCGGGGGCACGAAGCCGTCCCACTCCGCGTAGTGGAGCACCATGGGGGCCGCGTTCTCACCACCCTGCGCGAGCACGTCCTCCATGCCGGGCGCGCAGTAGGCCACCGCGCAGTCCACGTGCGCGTGCGCCGCCAGCTGCGCGGCCAGCGTCCCGCCCAGCCCGTAGCCCAGCGCGCCGACCTGCTTCTTGCCCCGCAGTCCCACCACCTCCGGTAGCGAGCGCGCCCAGGCCACCACCGGCTTCAGGTCCATCTCCTCTGGTTCCCCTCGCGAGGCGAGGTCGGGCACCACCACCACGTAGCCCTCTTCACTGAAGCGCTCGGCCATCAGCTTCAGGTGGGCGTTTCCCTCGAACGCCTCCACCATCAGCAGCAGCAGGGCCGGACCCGTTCCAGAGGCGGGGCGTCGCACCCACGCACGAATCGGGTCGCTTCCTTCCACGGGAATCCACGTCGAGTTGTCGTTCATTTGTCGCGCACCCTCCCCAAAGCGGACACATTTTACGTCCGGACGGACTGCCTCCCGGACGTCTGGCATTGTAGCAAACCCTCCACATGCTTGCCTCATCTTATGAGAGGTTTTGATGTGGATGGATTGTTGTATGCATTTCATGTGCAGTAATCAGCCACCACTGCAATGCACTGCCCGTGACGCGAACGGCCTTGTGTCTCACGCCGTCATCGGCGTGGAGGCGCCCGCGCACGCGGAGTGCGCGCGTGTCTCAACCAAAGCCTGACGCGGAAGACACAGAGAGAAGATCGTACCGGCGTCCGGGGTCGATTCCACCCGGAGGGTGCCGCCGTGGGTCTCCACGATGCTACGCGCGATGTAGAGCCCCAGGCCCAGGCTCTCGCGCTGGCCCGGGCCGTCGCCTCGGCGGAAGGGCTGGAAGAGCGTGGGCAGGAGGTGCGCGGGGATGGGGGCCCCGGCGTTCTGGACCTCCAGGTGGACGGTGTCCGCGCCCTGTTCATAAGTGCGCAGACGCACGGGCGTGTCTCGCGGGCTGTACTTGAGCGCGTTGTCCAGGAGGTTGGCCACCACCTGCGCCAGCCGGTCCAGGTCCCACACGCCCGGGAGGCTGTCGCGGGCGAAGTCGCACAGGATGGAGCGCTCCGGTTTCGCCGCGCGCAGCTCGTCCACGAGCTTGCGGCACAGCTCGTTGAGGTCGCCCGCGCCCGGCACCACCGGGATGCCGCCGCCCACGCGCGCACGGGTGAAGTCCAACAGCTGATCCACGATGCGCTGGATGCGCTCGCCGCCCCGGGCCACGCGCTCGAAGGCCTTGCGTTGGGCCTCTGGCAGCGGCTCGCGAGACAGCTGGACGTGGGCCGTGGTGAGGATGGCCGCGAGCGGCGTGCGGATGTCGTGCCCCACGATTCCCACCAGCTGCTGCTCGAGCTCCGCCGCGCGCTGCAGCTCCTCCTCCACGCGGCGGCCCTCCGCCAGCTCCAGCGCCTGCTGCCGCAGCATCTCACCGCGCAGGTACAGCTCCACGAACACGGACACCTTGGCGCGCAGGATGTTCGGATCCACGGGCTTGAGCAGGTAGTCCACCGCGCCGTATTCGTAGCCGCGGGTGACGTAGGCCGCCTCACGGCTGAGCGCGGTGATGAAGAGGATGGGCAGGTGCTTCGTGCGCTCGCGGGTGCGCACCAGGCGCGCCGTCTCCAGGCCATCCAGCCCCGGCATCTGTACGTCCATCAGCACGCACGCGTACTCGTCCAGCAGCAGCGCCTTCAGCGCCTCGTCGCCGGAGCGCACCGACACCACCTGCTGGCCGAGCGGCTCCAGGATGGCCTCCAGGGCGAGCAGGTTCGCCGGCGTGTCGTCCACCAGGAGGATGCGCGCGCGGGGCGCGTCGGGCGCGCTATCGGTGCGGTGGTGAGACGACGGATCGGAGACGGCGGTGAGCACGGGCGTCCTGGGAACGGAGGGCTTCAAGGAGGCGTTCACTCGGGTGTTGGGGGTGGAGCGACTTGCGGGCGGACACGAAGCCGGGACTCCGGGGGTCCGCCGGATGTCGGGCGCCCGCTTCCAACACAACCCCTTCGCCGCCTTGTTCCCTGCACCTGTATTCAAAAGCCACAGCAAGACAGGAATTCGTAATCAAAACTGACCCGTTGCAATTCCTGTCAGGGGCGTAGACTCCGCGTACATGACGCTCCCGGCTCCTCGCACCCTGCTGCTCGGCCCCACTGACTTACGCGCGCTCGTGGAAGGCGTGGGTCTGGACGTCCTGATGGACGAGCTCATCCACGCACTCACCGTGGCATTGCGGGAGTTCGACGAGTCCGTCCTGCAGGTCCCCAAGCGGGAGGGCTTCCAGGTGGTGAGCGACTCGCGGCCTTCCGGGACGATGGGCTGGATGCCCGCCCTGCGGCGCGGGGACAGCCTGACCGTGAGGGTGTCCGCCTCCCTCCCCGGCAACCGGGGTGACTCGGGAATGCCCACGCTCGTCGCGTCCCACAGCGTCTATGACGTGAAGACGGGCCATCTGGTGGCGGTGATGGACGGGGTGTTCGCCACGGCGCTGCGCACCGGCGCGGCGTCGGCGGTGGCCAGCCGCTACCTGGCGTCTCCGGACAGCCGGGTGCTGGGGCTGGTGGGCTGCGGCGCGCAGGCCGTGTCTCAGTTGCATGCGCTCAGCCGCGTGTTCCGGTTGGAACAGGTGCTGGTGCACGACATCGATCCGGACGCGGCGCGCTCCTTCGTGCGGCGCGTGGCGTTCCTGGGGCTGGACGTGCGGCCCACGCTGCTGCCGGACCTGGAGATGCGCTCGGACATCCTCTGCACCGCGACCACCGTCGCACCGGGCGCCGGGGCCATCATCTCCGGCCACGCGCTCCAGCCGCACGCGCACGTCAACGCGGTGGGCTCGGACCAGCCGGGCAAGGCGGAGCTGCCCCTGGCGCTCTTGCGCCGCAGCCTCGTCGTGCCGGACTTTCCCGCCCAGGCGCGCCTGGAGGGAGAGTGTCAGCAGCTCCACCCGGACCAGATTGGCCCGGACCTGGCCACCGTGGTTCAGCAGCCGGAGGAGTTCGAGGGCTGGCGCGAGCGCAACACGGTGTTCGACTCCACCGGCCACGCGCTGGAGGACCACGTGGTGACGCGCCTGCTGTTGGACCACGCGCGCCGCATGGGCCTGGGCACCCTGGTGGCGCTGGAGGCACTGGGCGGGGATCCGTTGGATCCGTACTCGCAGGTGCGGGGTGACGTGGCCGGACGCGCCGAGTCTCCGCGCCGCGCCACCGGCAGCTGACGGACCCGAGGACACACGCGGACAGCACCGCCCCGATGCCCGGCCTCCACGCCGGGCGTCGGGGCGGTTTCGTTTCACTCCCGGCACACAACTTCCCGCACACGCCGCCGATAATCGCGAAAGCAGCAGCTATCCACTATTCCTGGAATCGTACACCATGACCGTCCGCGCCCCGACCCCCCGCGCTACCGCCAACGCGACCGCGAGCACCGCCGCCACGGCCCCCCGCACCGCCGCTCCCGCGCGCGCGGCGGCCGCGTCCACGGCCCTCACGGCGCCGCCCGCGGGCCTGGGCAAGGGTGACTCCGGGGCGAAGGTGAAGCAGCTGCAGCAGGGGCTGGTGAAGCTGGGCTACATGACGCAGGCGCAGATGAACTCGGGCGCCGGCTCCTTCGGGCCGCAGACCGAGGCGGCGGTGAAGAAGTTCCAGACGGCCAACAAGATCTCCGCCACCGGCTACTACGGGACGCAGACGGCGGCGGCGCTGACGAAGGCGCTCAAGGCGACGACGCCTCCGCCCACCGAGCCCGGGAAGTTCACCAAGCCCGCGGTCATCAGCGCGCCCTCGCCCAACAGCGACTCGCGCAACGGCGCGGACATCGACACCATCGTGCTGCACCACACCGGCACCAACAACGGATCCGGGGACCTGGCGTGGATGCGCAACCCGGACAGCAAGGTGTCCGCGCACTACATGCTGGACCGCGATGGGAAGATCTACCAGCTGGTCGGCGACACCAAGCGCGCGTGGCACGCGGGCAAGGGGGAGCTGCACGGCGTGCCCACGGACGTGAACGCGCGCTCCATCGGCATCGAGATCGTCAACGACGGCAGCGGCAAGACGGCCTTCACGGAGGCGCAGTACAAGGCGTTGACGCAGCTCGTGGGCTACCTGAAGCAGGAGTACGACGTGCCGGCGAAGAACATCGTCGGGCACAAGGACGTGGCCGTGCCCAAGGGCCGCAAGGATGACCCGGCGGCGAACTTCGACTGGTCCCGGCTGCGCAAGGGCATTGGCGGCTGAGCAGCGCTCCTCGCGCTGCCCGCCCTGCCCTCACGACGTGCGCACTTCCACCGGAGCGTGCTAGAAGACCGCTCCAGTGCTCCGACTCTGGCTCTTCATCTGCCTGATGCTGCTCGCTCCCATCGGGGGCGGGCTCGCGCATGCCTTCGGGCCGGCGCAGCAGGCGGAGACGTGCCTCACGGGCTGCGCGGATGACGACGCGCAGGGCCAGTGCGCCCCCACCTGCGTGGACTGCGCCTGCTGCACGCACGCGAAGCCCCTGGCCGTCGCCGTGCCGCTGCCGGGCCTCATGGGCTCCCTGTTCCGGGAGCCTCCCATCACTCCCGAAGCCTCGGAGCCGTCCTCCGCCGAAGCGGATGACATCCTGCACGTCCCCATAGTTCCTCTCGCTTAAGGCCCGCGTCCATCGTCGTTCGCACGCGCCCCGCCACCGGTGCGCCCGGCCTCCTGCCCGGGTGCATGGGTGCGCGCGGCCCGCCTTCCGCAGAGGTCCTCTTCCGTGCCCATCCGTTCCGCGACGGCCGCCCTCGGGCTGGCCGCCGTCCTGCTCTGGCCGCGCCCTGGTGGCGCGGATCCATCCCGCATCACCCTCCAGGACGTCTTCACCCTGGCGCGCGAGCACGCCCCGGCGCTGGTCGAGGCCCGGGCCCGCGTCCGCGCCGCCCAGGGCCCCCTGGCGAGCGCCGCGCCGCTCCTGCGCGAGAACCCCCAGCTCGACGTTCAGGTAGGCCCGCGCCGGCTCCCCAATGGCGTCTACGGCCTGGACCTCGCGTTGGGCCTGTCGCAGCCCTTCGAGCTGGGCGGCAAGCAGGGCCTGCGGCGTGATGCGGCGCGCGCGGGCCTGTCCATGGAGGAGGCCCGGCTGCGCGACGCGGAGCGGCTCCTCTTGGGAGACGTGGCCGCCGCCTACCTGCGTCTCCTGCAAGCCGGGGAGCGGAAGAAGCTGGTGGAGGCCGCGGCGGAAGCGGCGGCGCGCACCGTCAAGGCCACGGAGCAGCGCTACGCGGCCGGTGACGTTCCGGCCGTGGACGTGAACGTGGCGAAGGTGGCGCACGCCCGGGCGCGCGCCGACCTCCAGGTCGCGGCCGGCGAGATCTACGCGCTGCGAGAGGAGCTGGAGGTCCGCGTGGGCTACCGCGCGAGGCCCCTGGTCACCTACGACGATGATCTGCGGTCCATCGCGCGGGCGCCCGTCCGCGAGGTGCCGGACGGCGCTGGAGCGCGCGCGGATCTTGTGGCCCTGGAGCAGGAGCAGGTCCAGGCGACGGCCGCCGCGACGCTGGGCCGGCGCCAGGTGCTGCCGGACGTGACAGTGGGCGCGCGCTACCAGAAGGAGGCGGACGAGACGGTGTTCCTGGGAACGCTCAGCGTGCCCCTGCCCCTCTTCGCTCGCGGCCAGGAAGCGCGCCTCGTGGGCGAAGCGGATGCAAGCCGCGCCGAGCAGGAGCTGACCGCCGCGCGCACCGTCGTGCCCGCCCAGGTCCAGGCCGCGAAGTATCGCTACCGCGCGAGCCTCGGCGCCCTCGGGGCCCTGGAGCAGATCCTCCCGCTCCTGGACGACAACGAGGCGCTGGCGCAGCGCTCCTATGACGCCGGGGAGATGGACCTCGCGGCCTTCCTCCTCGTCCGTCGCGACACGCTGGAGGCGCGGGCCGCGTGGCTCGAAGGCCTGCTGCGATTGGCCCTTGCTCGTGTGCAGTTGGAAGTGGAAACGGGAGTCCTGCCATGAAGCCCACGCTGCTGCTGCTGTCCGTCCTCGTGGGCCTCACCGCCTGCAAGTCATCCAAGGCGGAACACGACGATGCGCACGAACACGGCCACGACGAGGGAGCCAAGGAGAAGCTCCACGTCGAGTCCGGTGACGTCATCCACGTGCACGTCCCCCAGGAGATGCTCCGGGACCTGCGCGTCACCACCGCGAAGGTGGAGGCCCGTCCGGGCGGAGAGAGCGTCACCGCGCTGGGCGAGCTGACCTTCAGCGAGGACGCCTACGCGGAGGTGGCCTCGCCGGTCTCCGCGCGCGTGGCCTCCGTCGCCGTGACGACGGGCCAGACCGTGAAGCAGGGCCAGCGGCTGGCGGAGCTCCAGAGTCCGGAGCTGGGCCGTGCCCGCGCGGACCTCCAGGCCACCCAGGCCCGCGCCACCGCCGCACGGCAGGCCGCGGACCGAAAGCGCACGCTGGCCGAGGAGCGCATCGTCGCGCGCAAGGACGCGCAGGCCGCTGAAGCGGATGCCGCCGCCGCGGAGGCGGAGGTCGCCGCAGCGAAGGCCGCGCTCGCGGCGTTGGGGGCGGGCAGCGCCAGCGGTGAGGGCACGTCCGGCTTCGTGCTCAAGGCGCCCATCGACGGCACCGTCGTGGAGCGCACCGCGCGGTTGGGGCAGATGGCCGACCCGTCTCAACCGCTCTTCCGCGTGGGCGACCTGTCGTCGCTGTGGCTCATCGTCCACGCGTTCGAACGAGACGCGGTGCGCCTGAAGCCCGGCGCGGACGCGCGCGTCACCTTCGCCGCGTTCCCGGGCCAGGAGTTCACCGCGAAGGTGGGCCACGTGGGGCAACGGGTGGATCCCCACAGCCGCACCATCCCCGTGCGCCTGGAGCTGGACAACGGCAAGGGGCTCCTGCGGCCGGGCATGTCCGCGTCCGCGTCCATCCCGCTGGGAGAGCCGGGCGCCACGCTCACGGCCGTGCCCGCGGCGGCGCTCCAGCGGCTGGAGAACGGCTGGGTGGCGTTCCTGCCCACGCCGGAGGCCGGCGTCTTCGAGCAGCGTGAGGTGGGCCGGGGCCGCAGCCTGGGCACACAGGTGGAGGTCCTGAAGGGGCTCGCCGTGGGCGACGAGGTGGTGGTGGAGGGCGCGTTCCTGCTCAAGGCCGAGGTGGAGAAGTCCCAGGGCGGAGGTGACGAGCATGGCCACTGATCCGAGCACGACGCTGCCGGGGCGCATCCTCCGCGCGTCCTTCTCGCGGCCCGGGCTGACGGTGCTCGTCGTCCTGGCGCTGGCGGCCTTTGGCGTGATGGCGCTCCGCAACCTGCGCCAGGACGTGTTCCCGGATCTGTCCGCGCCCATCTTCAACGTCATCGTGCAGAACGCGGCCATGGGCGCCGAGGAGCTGGAGACGGCGGTGGCCATCCCCATGGAGGTGGCGCTGGCGGGCCTGCCGGAAGTGCGCCGCATCCGCTCCACCTCGCAGCTGGGCGTCACGCAGGTGACGGTGGAGTTCGAACCGGACGCGGACTACTTCCGCAGCCGCCAGTACGTGGCGGAGCGCGTGGCGCAGGCGGCGGGCGAGCTGCCACCGGGCACCGACACGCCGCTCGTGTCCAGCCTCACCGGCCGGCTCAACGAGGTCTTCGAGTTCACACTGGAGGCGGAGCCCGGCAGCGCGGACCTGATGGCGCTGCGCGACCTGGCGGAGTTCGACATCAAGAACCGGCTGCTCGCGGTGCCCGGCGTCGCGGGCGTGGAGCGGCTGGGCGGCTACCTGCGCCAGTTCCAGGTGCTGCTGGATCCGGATCAACTGGTGGCGCGAGGCGTCACCCTGGACGAGGTGCAGCACGGCCTGGAGGGCGCCAGCGTCAACGCCTCCGGAGGCTTCATCACGCAGGGCCCCATGGAGTGGGCCGTGCGCGCCGTGGGCCGGGCGGAGACGGTGGAGGACCTGAACAACACCGTGGTCGCGCTGCGCGACGGGACACCCGTGCTGCTGGGAGACGTGGCGGACGTGCGCGAAGCCCCCGCGCCGCGCCGGGGCATGGCGCACCGGTTGGATGGCGAGGTGGTGAGCTGCCGCGTGAGCAAGCAGTTCGGCGCGGACACCGTGCTCGTCACCGAGGGCGTGCGCGCGGCCATCGACGAGCTGCGACGCTCGCTGCCGCCGGGCGTGCAGCTGCGCGTCGTCTATGACCAATCGGAACTGGTGGGCTCCGCGCTGGGAGGAGTGGGCCGGGCCATCCTGCTGGGCGCGTTCCTGGTGGTGGGCGTGCTCTTCCTGTTGCTGGGGGACTGGCGCGCGGCGCTCATCGTCACGCTCACCCTGCCCCTGTCGCTGGCACTGGCGGGACTGCTGCTCAAGGCGGCGGGCATCGGGTTGAACACGATGACGCTGGGAGGCCTGGCCATCGCGGTGGGCCTGTTGGTGGACGCGGCCATCATCGTCGTGGAGAACGTCATCCACGACCTGCGCGAGGGCAAGGGCCGCCGCTCGGTGCGCGACGAGGCGCTGGCTGCGGCGATGGAAGTGGGCCGCCCTATCGCCTACGCCACGCTCATCGTCGTCTCGGTGTTCATCCCGCTCTTCGCGATGTCGGGCATCGAGGGCCGCATGTATCAGCCGCTCGCGGCGGCGGTGGTGGCGTGTTTGGCCGCGTCGCTCGCGCTGGCGCTCACGCTGGTGCCGGTGGTGTCGGGGCTGCTCTTGCGCGCGCCGCGTGAGGACTCGCCGGAGGACGTGTGGGTCATCCGCAAGGTGAAGGCCGCGTACGCGCCAATCCTGGACAAGTGCATGCGCCACGCAGGCCTGGTGCGCGTGGTGGCGCTGGCCATCACCGTGCCCGCGCTGGGCCTGGCCTTCATGGTGGGCAGCGACTTCATGCCCCGGCTGGACGAGGGCGCGTTCCTGCTCCAGACGGTGCTGCCGGCGGAGGCGTCACTGGACGAGGTGGATCGCCTCAACCACCGCGTGGAGGACGTGCTGCGCGAGTTCCCGGAGGTGGAGGACGTGGTGCGCCGCACCGGCCGCGCCGAGCGCACCGAGGACCCGATGCCCCACACCCTGTCCGACGTGTTGGTGGTCCTCAAGAAGGACACTCTCGGAGGCCGCGAGACGCTGGAGTCGCGGATGCGCGAGGCGGTGGGGAAGGTGCCCGGCGTGTCGGTGCTCTTCACCACGCCGCTGGGGATGCGCATCGACGAGGGACTGGGAGGCAGCCCCGCGGACCTCTCCGTCCGCGTCTTCGGGCCGGACCTGGACACGCTCTCGGAGCTCGCTGAGCGCACGCGCGCGTTGATGTCGAAAGTGGACGGAGTGGAGGACCTGCGGGTGGAGCGGCTGAGCGGCCTGCCACAGCTGCGCATCGCGGTGAACCGCGCGGCGGTGGCGCGCGTGGGCCTGACGCCCGGCGACGTCATCCGGGCCGTCCGCGTAGGGCTCGTGGGTGAGGAGTCCGCGCAGATCTGGCGGGGCCAGCGCCGCTATGACCTGGTGCTCCGGCTGGCGGACCACCGCCGGGGTGACGTGAACGCCATCCGCAACCTGCTGGTGGACGGACACGACGGCACGCGCATCCCGCTGAGTCAGCTGGCCACCATCGAGGAGACCTCCGGCGCGGGGAGCGTGCGCCGCGAGGCTGGCAGCCGGCGCATCGCGGTGGAGGCGGGCGTGTCCGGCCGAGACCTGGGCAGCACGGCGGCGGAGGTGCGGGAGGTGCTGGCCACGCAGCTGAAGCTGCCCACGGGCTACTTCGTGGACGTGGGCGGCAAGGTGGAGAGCCAGGAGCGCGCGGCGCAGGCGTTGACGGTGGCCATCGCCCTGGCGCTGATGGCGGTGTTCGTCCTGCTCTACCTCGCGCTGGACTCGGTGGCGGAGGCGCTGGTCATCCTGGCCACGCTGCCGGACGCGTTCGTGGGCGGCATCCTCGCGCTGCTCCTCGCGGGCGAGACCTGGAACGTGTCCAGCCTGGTGGGCCTCATCGGCCTGTTCGGCATCGCGGTGCAGAACGGCCTGGTGCTCGTGGCGCAGACGAAGGACCTGATGGGCCGGGGCAAGCCCTTCGCGGAGGCCGTGCGCGAGGCGAGCATCGGCCGCGTGAGGCCCAAGCTGATGACCGCGGGCACAGCCATCCTCGGGTTGCTGCCGTTGCTGGTGTTGCCGCTGCACGGGACGGAGATTGAACGTCCGCTGGCGGTGGTGATGGTCGGCGGGCTCGTCACGTCCACCCTCTTCACGCTGCTGGCCCTGCCCACGTTCTACGCGCTGGTGCACGGGTTCCAGGAGCGGATCAAGGCGCGAAGGGCCGCGCGAAAGGTCCCGGCATGAGCCTGTCACCGGAAGCGATGGACGCGCTGCTGCGCCATCACCACGCGTTCCTCGCGTTCCTCACGCCGCGCGTGGGGAGCCAGGAGGCAGCGCGCGAGGTGCTGCAGGCCGCGTTCGTGAAGGGCATGGAACAGGGAGGCTCGCTGCGCGAGGAGCAGAGCGCGGTGGCCTGGTTCTACCGGCTCCTGCGCAACGCGCTGGTGGACCGCCACCGCCGGGGCCAGCGGGAGGTCACCACGCTGGAGTCCCTGGCCCACGAGCAGCCGCTGTCCACCGAGGACGCCAACGGCCTGGAGGCGACGGTGTGCGGCTGCGTGGCGGGGCTCGCGGGGACGCTCAAGCCCGAGTACGCGGAGGCCGTGCGCCGGGTGGACCTGGAGGGGCTCACCGTGGCCACGTACGCGCAGGAGGCGGGCATCTCCGCCAACAACGCCGCCGTGCGCCTGCACCGCGCCCGGAAGGCCCTGGGCGAGCAGCTGGTGGAGCTGTGCGGCCATTGCTGCGCGCAGGGCTGCGTGGACTGCGACTGCGCGCCCGCGTGAAAAACCAGGTGTAAGAGCGCGCGGGGCCGGGCGTCAGCCTGGGGGAACGCAGCTGGAGGTCTCCCATGGACGTCGCCACCTTCACCCGGCCGGCCCTGCCCGCCGCCACCCTCGCCTTCCTCCTCTTCGCCATGGTGTTGCCGTCGGTGCGCCTGCGCCGCCGCACGGGCCGCCCGGCGCTGGTGCTGCACCGCTCCGGCCCGCCGCTCCAGCGGGTCATCGGCGCGGGCATGGCCCTGTTCATGGGGGCCATCGTGCTCTGGAGCGCGGCGCACCTGGCCATTGGTGAGCAGGCGTTGGGCGTGTGGCAGGTCCCTGGCGCGCTCCGATGGACTGGCTGGGCCCTGGTGGCCGTGGGGTTCATCTTCACCGTGCGCGCCCAGGTGGAGATGGGCGCGTCGTGGCGCATCGGCATCGACTCGGACCGGACGGAGCTGGTGACGGGAGGCCTCTTCGGCGTCGTGCGCAACCCCATCTTCAGCGGGATGCTCGTGGTGGTGACGGGCATGGCGCTCGCGACCCCGAGCGCGTGGACCGTGATGGGCTGGCTCGACTACGTGCTGCTGGTGTCGCTCCAGGTGCGGCTGGAGGAGGAGCACCTGCTGGGCCTGCACGGCGGCACCTATCAGCGCTACGCGGCGCGCGTGGGCCGCTTCATCCCCGGTGTGGGGCGGCTCGAAGCGCCCGGCCTGGACGCCGCGCCGCGCATCACAGTGTGACGTTGGCGGTCACACCTCGCACGAAGTGCCCATGCGAGCGTGTTCCTTCGGACGCCGTCATTCCGTGGGGTTGCGCTACCTGACGCGATGGCCCGACCCTTGCTCAACAGGGCACATCCTTTTTCGAGGTCTCGTGTGCATTGGAAATCCCCCTGGCTCTTCGTGGTTCTGCTGCTCGGTGGCTGCGCGTCCATCCAGAAGGAGCGCGGCCACATGGAAGTGGCGGCGCTCGTGGAGGAGCGAACGGGTTTGAAGACGCGTTGGAATCAGGGGACGCCGGAGGACGCGCAGGTGCAGCAACACCTGGATGCCCTGCTGGCCGGCGACCTCACGTCGGACCGCGCGGTGGAGGTGGCGCTGCTCAACAACCCCGCGCTCCAGGCGACGTACGAGGACCTGGGTGTGTCCCAGGCGGACATGGTGCAGGCCGGGTTGCTCACCAACCCGTCCTTCGACGGGAGCATCGGCTTCCCGCTGTCCTCGGACGGCATCACCGAGACCGAGTTCTCCATCGTCCAGAGCTTCGTGGACCTCTTCACGCTGCCCTTGCGCAAGCGCGTGGCGAAGGAGCAGTTCCACGCGGACACGCTGCGCGTGGCGCACGAGGCGCTGGCCACCACGGCGGAGGTCCGACAGGCGTTCACGGAGGTGCAGGCCCGGCAGCAGCTGGTCGCGCTGCGCCGCGAGGTGTTCCAGGCCGCGGACGCGGCGGCGGACCTGTCCAACCGTCAGCGCGCCGCGGGAAACATCACGGTGCTGGCCCTGGCCACCGAACAGGCCTCGCTGGAGCAGGCGCGATTGGAGCTGGCCCAGGATGAGCTGGCGCTGGTCGAAGCGCGCGAACACCTCACCCGCCTGATGGGTCTGTACGGCGCGAGGGTCCAGTGGACGCTGGCGCGGAAGCTGCCGGAGGTCCCCGCCGCCGAGTCCTCGTTGGAGCGCCTGGAGACGCTGGCCATCGAGCAGCGGCTGGACATCGACGCGGCCCGCAAGCAGACGTCGCTGTTGTGGAACGCGCTGGAGCTGGCGCGCAGCACGCGCTTCTTCGGCCGCGTGGAGGTGGGCGTGCACACGCACCGCGACGCGAACGGGCCGCGCCTGCTGGGCCCCACGCTGTCGCTGGAGCTGCCCATCTTCGATCAACGTCAGGCGCTCATCGCGAAGCTGGAGGCGCAGCACCGCCAGGGCGAGAACCGGCTGACGGAGCTGGCCGTCAACGCCCGCTCGGAGGTGCGCGCCGCGAGGGCGAAGCTGGTGACGCTGCGGAACATGGCGGAGCGCTACCAGAAGGTCGTGCTCCCGCTGCGCACCACCATCGTCGAGGAGTCACAACGCCAGTACAACGCCATGCAGATCGGCCTTCCCGCCCTCCTCCTCGCGCGACGCGAGCAGGTGGAGGCCTGGAGGGCGTACCTGGAGACGGTCCGCGACTACTGGATGGCGCGAGCCGACCTGGAGCGGCTCGTGGGAGGACGCCTGCCGTCCACCGCCGCGCCCGCC